>NZ_JCACVY010000142.1:0-11631 GCF_058833935.1 Roseomonas sp. TS2
CCCTGGGCGTTACCCTGTCAAACAGGATTCGGCGCCCCGCCGGCGATTTCCGGGCCGGCCGCCCGCAGCCCAGCCCGGCGGCTGACGCATGATCCGGCGGCTCAGCCCTCCGCCAGCCGCATGCGGCCCACCTCAAGCCCATTCCAGTTATGCAGCACGGGCGCGGCCAACGGAGCCAGCACCGCCTCCTCCGCCTCGCCCAGGGGCAGCAGGCGGCGCAGCAGGCCCGCCATCACCACCTCGGCGGCGCGCGAGGCGCCATCGTCGCATTTCAGCGCCACGCCGAGGCCGAGTTCCGGCACCGCGGCGCAGAACACGCCCTCCGCCCCCACCTTCACGAAGGCCCGCGCGCCCAGCGCCTCCATCACCCGGGTGTCGAACCGCTCGCTGCCCGCCACCATGAAGGGGTGCGCGGCCACGGCGGCGCGCAGCCGGGCCGCGGCGGCCGCCCGCACGGGCTCCAGCCCGTGCCCGGTGCCGATCCGCGCGAAGCCCAGCGCCAGGGCGCGCAGCGGAATGGCGTAGGTCGGGATGGAGCAGCCGTCGATGCCGTGGCTGCCTTCCTCCAGGCGGAAGCCGGTCACCCCCTCCAGCGCCGCCTTCACCTGGCGCTGCACGGCATGACCCGGCTGGATGTAGCCCGCCGGGGCGGTGTCCGTGCCGCAGGCGAGGCAGACGAAGCCGGCATGCTTGCCGGAGCAGTTGTTGTGCAGCGCGCTGGGCTCGGCGCCGGTGCAGGCCAGGGCGCGGGCGGCGCCAGCATGGCTCGGCCAGTGGGCACCGCATTCGAGCTGCGCCACGCCCTGCCCCGCGGCCCCCAGCATCCGGGCGGCGACGGCGGCATGGCGCGGCTCCCCGCCATGCGAGGCGCAGGCCAGGGCCAGCGCCTCATTGTCCAGCCCGAAACGGTCCGCCGCGCCGCTTTCCACCAGCGGCAGGGCCTGGATCACCTTCACGGCGGAACGCGGGAAGATGGGCCGCTCGATATCACCGGCGGAGAGCACCACCCCGCCCTCGGCATCGACCACCGCGAAGGCGCCGGCATGGCGGGATTCCACCCGGCCGCCGCGCGTCACTTCCACCAGAACCGGGTCCAGCATCGCCCTTCCTCCCATGGCTCGCGCGCCCCGGGCGGGGGCGTGCATGGCTCCTGGCTGCACCATGCGGGCCGCCGGCGGTCAAGCCACCCTTCACTCGGCGCGCAGCAGGCGGCGGGAGCGCGTCCAGCCCCGCGCCAGGGCGCGGCAGTGGCAGGCGACATGCGGGGCAATGGTCTCGCACCACTCCCGCGCCCCGGCATTCACGCCGCGCAGCCGCTCGGCGGCGGCATTGGCCTCGGCGGCGAGGCGCGTCTCGTCCAGCCCCAGCACGCGGCGGTCGCGCAGCTTCCAGGCGCCGCCCACCATCACGTCGGTCACCGCGCTGCCATCCTCGGTCCAGACGAGCTGGTTGGCCGCGTCGTTGAACGGCGCCCAGTTGATGTGCGCGAGGTCGAGCAGCACCAGATCCGCCAGCCGGCCGGGCGCGATCTCTCCCGCCTCCAGCCCCAGCAGCCGGGCGGAGCCGGCGGTGGCCAGCCGGACGGTCTCGGCGGTGCCGAGCCAGTCCTTCTCCTCCGCCTCCTCCCACAGCCGGGAGGCGAAGGCGGCGAGGCGCATCGCCTCGAACATGTTCTGGTTGTCGGAGGAGGAGGAGCCGTCCGTGCCGATGCCCAGCGCCACCCCCGCCCGCAGCGCCGCCCGCGCCGGCGCGATGCCGGAGGCCAGCCGCATGTTGGCGCCCGGATTGTGCGAAAGCCCGGCCCCCCGCGCCGCCAGCAGCTCCAGGTCGGATTGCGTCAGCCAGACGCCATGCGCCACGGAGAAGCGCGGCCCGACCAGCCCCATCCGGTCCATGTGCTCCAGCAGGGTGGCGTCATAGCGCACCGCGCCGGCGGCGGCCTGGTAGCGCGCCTCGGCCACATGGGTCTGCACCCGCAGGCCGAACTCGTCGGCCAGCGCCGCGCAGCCGCGCAGGAAGGCCTCCGAGCCGTGCAGCGGGATGGTGGGGCCGAGCCCGAGCGCAATGCCGGCGGCGCCGTGCCGCCAGCCCTTCGCCGCGGCGCGCAGCGTGGCGAGCGTCGCCTCGGCCGGCGCCATGCGCATGGCCTCGGCGCGGGCCCGAAGCGGTTCGGGCAGCGCCTCCACCAGGCCGGGCGTCGCCTGGAAGAAGGTGAGGTCGGCCACCATCGGCGCCAGCACGGCGCGCAGGCCGACGCTGGCATAGGCCTCGGCCATCGCCTCCAGCCCCTCCGGGGTGGGGCCGGGGAACTCGGCCGGCAGGTCGAAGGCGGCGGTGCAGCCCTTCTTCAGCATCTCCACGGCGGTGAGCTGGGTGGAGAGCTTCAGCTCGGCCACGCCGCGGCCGCCGCCCACCCAGGGGGCATGGGCCAGCAGCAGCGCCAGGTCCCACTTGTCGCCCACCCCCTTGGCCAGGCCGCCATGGCCATGGGTGTGGCCGTTCACCAGGCCGGGGATGACCAGCCGTCCCGTGGCGTCGAAGGCTTCCGCATCCTCCACCGCGCTGCCGGGCGGCAGCAGGGCGGCGACGCGGCCCCCCTCCACCAGGATCTCGGCCAAGGGGGCGGAGAGCGCGTCCGGCGCCAGGACCCGCGCGCCGCGGACCAGCAGCCGCGCCGTCACAGCATCCGCTCCGAGCGGGGGGGCAGGTAGCGGTCGGTGAACATGCTGGCGGCCTCCGGCGGGGTGCCGATGCCATAGGCCTCGGCGTTGACGCGCACCAGCGCCTCGGCCCGCGCCATCTCGAGCGAGCCCAGCCCCTGGGCGCGGCTGTTGGGGGTGATGATGGACCGGTCCCGCGTCATGGCGAAGCGCCGCGTCTCCAGCGCCTCGTCGAACAGCGCCTCGCGCTTCTTCAGCGAGGCCATGCCGGCGGGCACATCGTTCAGCAGCAGCTTCAGACCCTCCATGGAGGCCTTCACGAAGCGCGCGGCACTCTCGCCATTGCGCTCCAGCCACTCGGCGCGGGCGAACAGGCCGGAGCCCGGCAGGTCCAGCCCGTGCTCGGCATAGGGCCAGCCGAGGATCTGCTCCTCCGGGATGCCGAGGCCCACCAGGTTGAAGTGCACGGTGAAGAGGAAGCCGCTCACCGCGTCCACCTGGTTGGTGCGCAGCATGGTGTCGCGCAGGTTGGCGGCCATCGAGGTCCAGCGGATGCGGCCCGTGTCGATGCCCGCGGCGCGGGCGAAGGCGGGGAAGAGCAGGCGGCTGCCCTCGCCTTCCGGCGCGCCGAGATGGCGGCCCGCCACGTCCTGCGGCTTCTCGATGCCGCGCCCGCGCAGCGTGACGATGGCCGCCGCCGTGCGGTCGAACACCGGGTAGATCATCACCAGCCGGTTCTGCGGGTATTCGGCGTTGAACTTCACCGCGCCGGAGAAGTCGGCGAAGCCGATGTCGTAGGCGCCGGAGCCCACCTTCACCAGCGTGTCGCCGGAGCCGAAGCCGCGGTCCATCCGCACGGCCAGCCCCTCGCGCCGGAACAGGCCCCGGTCCTCGGCCAGGGAGAACATGGCGTGGTTGCCCTGCAGCGCCCAGTCGAGCGCGAAGTGCAGCGGCGCCTGGGCGCGGGCGGTGCGCAGCGCCGGCAAGGCGAGTGCGGCGCCCAGGATCAGGCGGCGCGGCAGAGAGGGCTTCGGCGAGGCGGTCATCGGCGGGGCTCCCGGTTCCAAGGGTGCCGCAGGACCAGCAAGAGCCGGGCCACGGGGCCGCGCCCGGCCCCGCCCCCTTGCCTCAGCCCCTCGCCCGGGCCCTCAGCGCCCCGGCGCGGCGGGGAGCAGCTGCTCCAGGCAGCGTGCCAGGGATTGCCGCCAGTCGGCCGGGTGGATGCCGTGCACGGCGGTGATGCGGCTGCAATCGAGCCGCCCATCGGCCGGGCGGCGCGCCTTGGTCGGGTACTGGTCGGTGGTGATGGCGGAGAGCGCCGGCACCTTCGCGCCGCGCTTCTCGGCCTGGGCGAAGATCTCGGCGGCGAAGCCGTGCCAGGTGGTCCAGGGCGCGCCGGTCAGGTGGAAGAGGCCGAAGGCCGGGTCGCCCGCCGGCGCCGCCGCCAGGCGCGGCAGCATGCGGGCGATGGCGTCGGCCAGGTCGGCGGCGAAGGTGGGGGCGCCGTGCTGGTCGGCCACCACCGAGAGGGCGGGGCGCTCGACGCCGAGGCGCAGCATGGTCTTGAGGAAGTTGTTGCCGTCGGCGCTGCACACCCAGGCGGTGCGCAGGATGGCCGAGCGCGGGTTGGCCGCCATCACCGCCGCCTCGCCGGCCTGCTTGGTACGGCCATAGACGCTGGCCGGCGCCGTCGGGTCGGTCTCGACGTAAGGGGCGCCCTTCGTGCCGTCGAACACGTAGTCGGTCGAGACATGCAGGAAGGGCAGGCCGCGCGCCGCGGCGGCGGCGGCCAGCATCCCGGCGCCGGTCGCGTTGATGGCCAGGGCCAGCTCCGGCTCGTCCTCGGCGCGGTCCACGGCGGTGTAGGCGGCGGCGTTGATGATGGCCTCCGGCGCCGCCTGCTCCACCGCGCGGGCGATCGAGGCCGCGTCGGTCAGGTCCAGCTCCGGCGCCTCGAGGGCGGTGACGGCATGGCCATCCTGCGGCAGCCGGCGGGCGAGGGCGAGGGCGAGCTGGCCGGTCCGCCCGGCGACGAGGACGCGCATCAGGCCACCCGCATCTGGGTGGCGCGGCGGCGGTCGGTGATGCTGGGCATGGCAGGGCTCCCCGTTTGCGGAGGGCTCTTTTAGGGAATGGCTCCCGGCCCTGGTAGCCCTCGGCTCCGTGAGATCCGGCGGCACGGGAGACCGCCCTGGATGAACAGGATGCAATCCTGTGGGCCGCTTTCCGCCCCGATACACAAAAAAGGCGTGAAGGTGGGGGCTGACGCCCCCCCAGCCCAGCGGCACGCGCTTGACCACCCCCGGCGGAGTGTGTCTCTCCTGCGCGCGTTACCTCATTACTGCCGGAGTTTGCCTTTTGACCGAAGAAACCCGCCCGCTCAGCCGCCAGGACCTGGTCGACGCCGCCGCCGCCGCGACCAGCCTGCCCAAGACCCAGGCTGATGCCCTGCTGAAGGCCGTTCTGGCCACGGTGGGCGACGCCCTCGGCGCTGGCCGCGAGGTTCGCCTGGCCGGCTTCGGCAGCTTCGCCGTCAGCCAGCGCGCCGCGCGCCAGGGGCGTAACCCCGCCACGGGTGAAGTGGTGGAGATCGCCGCCAGCAAGTCCGTCAAGTTCAAGCCCGCCAAGGACCTGAAGCAGCGCCTGGGCGACTGACCCGAACCGGCGCGGCCGGCGGCACCCGCCCCGGCCGCGCCACTCCCCTGCCCGCCCTCACCCTCTCCGAAGGACGGGCGTCTCGCCGGCATCGTCCGGCAACAGCACCAGACGGCCGTGGCGGACCCCGCGCTCGGCCATCACATGCTCGGCGAAGTGGCGCAGCGCGCCGGCCTCGCCCCGCAGCACCGCCACTTCCAGGCACATCTCATGGTCCAGGTGGAGGTGCAGCGACGACACCGACAGGCCGTGATGGTCGTGGAAGGCGCCGGTCAGCCGCCGCGCCAAGTCCCGCTGCTCATGGGCATAGGTGTAGACCAGCGCCCCCAGGCTCGGCCCGGCCGCGCCCTCCGCGCCGGCGCTCTGCTGCAGGCCGCTCCGCAGCAGGTCGCGCATCGCCTCCGAGCGGTTCTGGTAGCCGCGCCGGCGCACCACCGCATCCAGCTCGGCCGCCAGCGCATCGTCCAGGGTGACAGTCACCCGTTGCATTGCAGCTCCCTCATCCCGCTTCCGCCGGACCGTATCGCGGCCGCCGGCCCCACCGCCAGCCATGCCTCGCGCGAGGGGGGGTCTCCGGCGCCCGGGCCTTGCTTGACCGGACCGGGTGGAAGGACGCACCCTGCGCCGGCCGAACGCAGCGAGGGACCAGCGCCAGCATGACCGGGCATCACCATGGCCACGCGCACGTGCATGAGCATGAGCATGAGCATGAGGGCAGCGAGCTTTCCGGCATGGCGCTGCAGGTGCGCGCCCTGGAATCCCTGCTGGTCGAGAAGGGCTATGCCGACCCGGCCGCGCTGGACGCGCTGATCGAGACCTACGAGACGCGCATCGGCCCGCGCAACGGCGCCCGGGTGGTGGCGCGCGCCTGGGCCGACCCGGCGTTCCGCGACCATCTGCGGCGGGACGCCACGGCGGCCATCCACGGCATGGGCTTCACCGGCCGGCAGGGCGAGCACATGGTGGCGGTGGAGAACACGCCGGAGGAGCACAACCTCGTCGTCTGCACCCTCTGCTCCTGCTACCCCTGGCCGGTGCTGGGGCTGCCGCCGGCCTGGTACAAGGCGCCTGCCTACCGCTCCCGCGCCGTGATGGACCCGCGCGGCGTGCTGGCCGAGTTCGGCGTGGCGCTGCCGGAGGGGACACGCATCCGCGTCTGGGATTCCACCGCCGAGACGCGCTACCTCGTCATCCCGATGCGCCCCGCCGGCACCGAGGGCTGGAGCGAGGAACGGCTGGCCGCGCTGGTGAGCCGCGATTCCATGATCGGCACCGCCCTGGCGCGCCCGCCTGCCGAGGCAACCGCGGCGGAAGCCCGCGCATGAACGGCGCGCAGGACCTGGGCGGCATGATGGGCTTCGGCCCGGTGCGGCCGGAGCCGGAGCATCTGCGCTTCCACGCCGCCTGGGAGAAGCGCGCCCTGGCCGTGACGCTTGCCGCCGGGGCGCTGGGGCAATGGAACATCGATGCCAGCCGCCATGCGCGCGAGACCCTGCCGCCCGGCGAGTATCTCACCTCCGGCTACTACGAGATCTGGATCAAGGGGCTGGAGAAGCTGCTGCTGGCGCGCGGCCTGGTGACGGCGGAGGAGCTGCGCGAGGGGCGGATGCGGGCGCCCGGCCCGGCGCTGCCCCCGCTGCGGGCCGAGGCGGTGGAGCCGGCGCTGATGCGCGGCTCGCCCTATGACCGCCCGGCCACGGCGCCGGCGCGCTTCGCGGTGGGCGCGGCGGTGCGCACCCGCCACTTCCACACCCCGGAGCATACCCGCCTGCCCCGCTACGCGCGCGGCCGGCGGGGCGTGGTCGACCGGGTGCAGGGCGTCTTCGTCTTCCCTGACAGCAACGCGCATGGCCGTGGCGAGGCGCCGCAATGGCTCTACACCGTCCGCTTCGCCGCCGCCGAACTGTGGGGCGAAGGGGCGGACCCGGACCTGACCGTCTCCATCGATGCCTGGGAGTCCTACCTTGAAGCCTGAAGCCATGCCCGCCGAGGCCCCCGGCCTGCCGCGCGACGTGGCGGGGCCGGTGTTCCGCGAGCCCTGGGAAGCGCAGGCCTTCGCCATGGCCGTGGCCGCGCATCAGGCCGGCTGCTTCACCTGGCCGGAATGGACGGCGGCGCTCGGCCGCCACCTCGCCGCCTGCGAGGCGCCCTATTATGCGCACTGGCTGGCGGCGCTCGAGGAATTGCTGGCCGAGAAGGGCATCCTCTCCGCGGCCGAGCTAGCGGAGCGCCAGGAAGCCTGGGCACGCGCCGCCGCCGCCACGCCGCACGGCCAGCCCATCCTGCTGCCGGGTTGAGCGGCGCGCCGCCGCGGGGTCAAGGCGCGCCCCGGCCCTGCCGGCCATTGCGGCGCAGCCTGGGCGCCACTATTTCCGCCGGGCCACGGCCGTGCGGGGCAGGTTCTCCGCGCCTTTCCTCCCCCCGCGCTTCCCATCTGGCCAGAAAGGCAGATCGCCATGCCGTTCCGCATCATGATCGTCGATGACAGCGCGACCAACCGGCTGCGGCTGGCCGCCCTGGTGGCGCGGGTGGCGGAGACGGTCTCGGTCACGCATGCCTCGCCGACCCTGGCGCTGGAGGATGCCGCCGCGCAGCCGCCGGACGTGCTGTTCGTCGACTACCTGATGCCGGAGATGGATGGCGTGGCCTTCCTGCGCGCCTTCCGGCAGCTGCCGCGCTGCCAGACGGTGCCGGCCGTCATGATCACGGCGCTCGAGCAGCGCAGCGCGCTGTACGAGGCGCTGGAGGCCGGCGCCAGCGACTTCCTGACCAAGCCGGCCGACGAGGTGGAGCTGCTCGCCCGGCTGCGCAACATGCTGAAGCTGCGCGCCATCGAGCGCGAGCTGTACGAGCTGGCGCATTTCGACGCGCTGACCGGCCTGGCCAACCGCCGCCACTTCCTGGCCTGCCTGGACGAGGCGGTGGAACGGGCCCGGGAGGAGCGGACGCCGCTCTCGCTGGCGGTGTTCGACGTGGACCACTTCAAGCGCATCAATGACGGTTTCGGCCACCCGGCGGGGGACCGGGTGCTGCATGGCCTGGGCACGGCCTGCGGCGGATTGCTGCGGCAGACGGACCTGGTGGGCCGCCTCGGCGGCGAGGAATTCGCCGCCCTGCTGCCGGCCGCCGGCCTGACCCAGGCCGTGCAGCTCTCCGAGGCGCTGCGCCAGGGTATCGCTGGCCTGGCGCTGCAGGATGAGGAGGGGCGGCCCATCCCCGTCACCATCAGCCTTGGCGTCGCCACCCTGGGCCTGGCGGAAAGCGGCGAGAGCCTGCTGCGCCGGGCCGACCAGGCGCTCTACGCCGCCAAGCGGGGTGGCAGGAACCAGGTGCGCATGAGCCCCGGCCCGCTTCCCTCTGCCCTCGCCAATCCCATGGCCGAGGCGGGCTGAGGCCCGCCTCTGCACCGGCTCACGCCTGCGCCGGCCGGCGCAGGGCGGTGAGGGCGCCGCGGCCCAGCATCAGCAGCCAGATCAGCAGCGTCAGCGCCCCGAGCGCGCCGGCGATCGGCCGCTCGAAGAAGGCCAGCCAGAGGCCGTCCGACTTGATCATCGAGGTCATGAAGTTCTGCTCGAGCATCTCGCCGAGCACCAGGCCGAGGATCATCGGCGCCACGGGCACGCCGTTCTCCTCCATGAACCAGCCCAGCACGCCGAAGATCAGCATCAGCACGATGCCGTAGTTGCTGTTGGTCATGGCGAAGGCGCCGACGATGCAGAACAGCAGGATCAGCGGCAGCAAGATGGTGCGCGGGATGCGCAGCACCTGCTTCATGCTCTTGATCGCCGCCCAGCCAAGCGGAACCATGATGATGTTCGCCAGGATGAAGATGATGAACACCGCGTAGATGAACTGCGGGTTCTCGGTGAACACCGTGGGGCCGGGATTCATCCCCTTCATGTAGAGCACGCCGATGACGATGGCGGTGATGGAATCGCCCGGGATGCCGAAGACCAGGGCCGGGATCCAGGCGCCCGCCACGGCGGAGTTGTTGGAGGCGCCGGCTTCCACCACCCCCTCCACATGGCCGGTGCCGAACTTCTCCGGCGTGCGCGAGAAGCGCTTGGCCATGGCGTAGGAGACCCAGGCGGCGATGTCCGCCCCCGCCCCCGGCAGCGCGCCGATCAGCGTGCCCATGAGCGAGCCGCGGATGAAGTTCAGCCAGTAGCGCCGCATCACCCCGCCCACGCCGCGGAACACGTTGCCGACCTGCGGCACAATGACATGGCCCTGCCGGTGCAGGTCCACCGCGCCCCGCAGCAGCTCCGACACGGCGAAGGCGCCGATCATCACGGCGATGAAGTTGACCCCCGACATCAGGTCGACATTGCCGAAGGTGAAGCGCGGCACCCCCGCCGCGGGATCGATGCCGATGCAGACGATCGCCAGGCCCAGCAGCAGCGAGACGAAGCCCTTCAGCGGGTCGCCTGTGCCGATGAACACCGCGCAGGTGAGGCCGAGGCAGGCCAGCCAGAAATACTCGAAGGAGGAGAAGTTCAGCGCCATCTCGGCGAGCGAGGGGGCGCAGAGCACCAGGAAGAACACGCCGACGATGCCGCCCAGCGCCGAGAACACCACGTTGACGCCGAGGTTGAGGTCGAGCTGGCCCTTCCTGGCCATCAGGTAGGATTCGTCGGCATAGGCGGCGGAGGCGGGCGTGCCCGGCATACGCAGCATGGCCGCCGGGATGTCGCCGGCGAAGATCGCCATGGCGGTCGCGGTGACGATGGCGCCCAGCGCCGGCACCGGGTCCATGAAGAAGGTGACCGGCACCAGCAGCGCCGTGGCCATCGTCGCCGTCAGCCCCGGCATGGCGCCGACGAACATGCCGAACACCGCCGCGCCCAGGATGACCAGCATCACCGAGGGGTCGAAGACCAGGCCGAAGGCCGTCAGGATCGGGTCCATTGCCGCCCTTCCTCAGAGGATGTCATTCAGCAGGCCGCGTGGCAGGGGCACGCGCATCATCCCGCTGAAGAACCAGTGCACCACCAGCGTCGCCACCAGCGCGACCGGCACGGCCCGCACCGGGCGCTTGCCGAACCACAGGAACAGCGCCAGCAGCAGGGCGAAGGCGAGCGGGATGAAGCCCAGCGTCTCGGCGAAGAGAAGATAGGCCACCACCGCCAGCGGCATGCTGAGGAAGGACAGGGCCTGCCCTCCCCGGAACCACCAGGGCGCCAGCTCGACCCAGGCCTCGCCGCGCCGCCGCGCCGCCAGGCCGCGCCCCACCAGCAGCAGCCCGCACAGGACCAGCCCGCCGCCGAGCAGCCGCGGGAACAGCTCCGGGCCGTAATCCTGGCCCGGGAAGGAGGGGAAGTAGGTTGTCAGCCAGATCATCGTGCCGGCCAGCAGCAGCAGGACCAGTCCGAGCACGGCATCGTTCACCCGCATCGCGCATGCGCTCCGCAAGGCGCGGCCGGAGGCCGCGCGGGGCAGGAAAAGCGTGGCTCAGGGCAGTTGCGCGGCACGGGGCCGTCAGCCGCGCGCCAGCCCGGCGGCGCGCATCGCCTCGCCCATCGCCGCGTCGGAGCGGCCCATGAAGGTGGCGAACCCGTCCGGGTCCGCCCAGACCGTGCCGAAGCCGCGGGCGTTCATGAAGTCGGTGAACTCCTTGGCCTTGTAGGCGCGCTCCAGCGCCGCGGTGATGGTCTTGGCCATCTCGTCCGGCAGGCCGCGCGGCGCCGCGATGCCACGCCACGCGCCCGTGGAGTAGCTGATGCCGAGCTTCTCGTTCAGCGTCGGCACCGTGTCGAATTGCGGGTTGCGCTGCGGCGCCATGATGGCGAGGCTGCGCGCCCGGCCGGCGTCGAGCATGGCCCGCGCCTCGGGCACGGAGCAGGTGACGATGTCCACGCCGCCCGCGGCCAGGTCCTGCATGGCGGGCGCGGCGCCGTTCGAGGGCACCCAGCGCACATGGTCGGGCTTCAGCCCCATCGCCTGCAGCCAGCCGATCAGCGCCAGGTGCCAGATGCCGCCCTGGCCGGTGCCGGAGGCCTTCATCTTGCCCGCCGGCGCCGCCTTGATGGCGTCGGCCAGTTCCTTGATGTCCTTGTAGGGCGAGGAGGCGCTGACCTGCACGCCCGGCGGGTCCTCGTTCATCAGCGCGAGCGGCCGGTAGTCCTTGTAGGTGAGGTTGGTCAGCCCGGCATGATGGAGCATGGCGATCTCCACCGTGATGATGCCGATGGTGTAGCCATCGGGCTGCGCCGTGGCGATGGCGGAATGGCCGACCACCCCGTTGCCGCCGGTGCGGTTCACCACATTGATCGGCTGGCCGAGATCCTTCTCCAGCAGCGCGCCGATGATGCGGGCC
>NZ_JCACVY010000143.1:0-11604 GCF_058833935.1 Roseomonas sp. TS2
CGGCAGCGGAAGAAGAGACAGGCGCCAGACATGGACAGCCAGAACATCCGCATCCGCCTCAAGGCGTTCGATCACCGCGTGCTGGATGGCAGCACGCGGGAGATCGTCAACACCGCGAAGCGGACGGGCGCGCGCGTGCGTGGGCCCATCCCGCTGCCGACGGAAATCGAGCGTTTCACCGTGAACCGCTCGCCGCACGTCGACAAGAAGAGCCGTGAGCAGTTCGAGATCCGGACTCATCGGCGTCTGCTTGATATCGTCGACCCCACTCCGCAGACCGTGGACGCGCTGATGAAGCTCGACCTGGCCGCCGGCGTGGACGTCGAGATCAAGCTCTAAGGCCCGGGGAGCAATCTGCCATGGCCGCGAAGAATGGTCGCACCGGCCTGATCGCGAAGAAGCTGGGTATGACCCGGCTGTTCAACGACGACGGCTCGACCGTGCCCGTTACCGTGCTGCACCTGGATCAGGTGCGCGTGGTGGCCGCCCGCACGGAAGAGAAGGACGGTTACAATGCGGTTCAGCTTGGCTTCGGCCAGGCGAAGCCGAAGAATGTCTCGAAGCCCAACAAGGGTCACTTCGCCAAGGCGGGTGTCGAGGCGCCGAAGAAGGTCGTGGAGTTCCGCGTGGCGGCTGACGCCATGCTGGAGCCCGGCGTGAAGCTCTCCGCGAATCACTTCGTGAAGGGCCAGATCGTCGACGTGACGGGCACCTCGAAGGGCAAGGGGTTTGCCGGCGCCATGAAGCGCTGGAACTTCTCCGGCCTCGAGGCCTCGCACGGCGTGTCGATCTCGCACCGTAGCCACGGTTCGACGGGCAACCGTCAGGATCCGGGCAAGACCTTCAAGAACAAGAAGATGGCTGGCCATCTGGGCGTTGAGCGCGTGACCACGCAGAACCTGGAGGTCGCCGGTTTCGACCTCGACAAGGGCCTGCTGATGGTCAAGGGCGCGGTGCCTGGTGCGAAGGGCGGGTATGTGCTGGTTCGTGACGCCGTGAAGGTGTCGCGCCATGCCGACGCGCCGTTCCCCGCGGCCGTGGCCTGAGGGTAAGGACATGCAGGTTCCTGTCATCACCCTGGACAACGGTCAGGCCGGCGAGATCGACCTCCCGGACGCGCTGTTCGCCGCCTCTCCCCGCGCCGACATCATGGCGCGCGTGGTGCACTGGCAGCTCGCCAAGCGCCGCGCCGGCACCCACAAGGTGAAGGGCATGGGCGAGGTTTCCGGGACGACCAAGAAGCCGTATCGGCAGAAGGGCACCGGTAACGCGCGCCAGGGCTCGCTCCGCGCGCCGCAGTTCCGCACCGGTGGCGCCGTGCACGGCCCCGTCGTGCGCGACCACGGCTACTCGCTGAACAAGAAGGTCCGCCGCCTGGGCCTGATCAGCGCGCTGAGCCAGAAGGCCGCCGAGGGCAAGCTGATCGTCCTCGACACCGCCTCGCTCGGCGACGCCGCCAAGACCTCCGCCATGGCCTCCAAGGTCAAGGCGCTGGGCTGGAAGAGCGCGCTGGTGGTGGATGCGTCGGTCGAGGACGGCTTCGGCCGTGCCGTGCGCAACCTTCCGAACGTGAACGTGCTGCCCACGCTGGGCGCCAACGTTTACGACATTCTGAAGCATGACGTGCTGGCGGTGACCCGCCAGGCCGTCGAGGCTCTGAAGGAGCGGCTGGCATGAGCGAGACCGCGACCAAGAAGAAGCCCGTGATCTCGCGCGAGAAGATGTATCTGACCATCCTCGCGCCGGTCATCACCGAGAAGGCCACCGGCCTCGCGGAGCAGAACCAGGTCACCTTCAAGGTGCCGCTGACTGCCTCGAAGCCGGAGATCAAGGCCTCCGTCGAGGGTCTGTTCGGGGTGACGGTCGTCGCCGTGAACACCCTCGTCATGAAGGGCAAGACCAAGCGGGTGCGCGGCCGTGAGGGCGTGCGCTCCGACTGGAAGAAGGCGGTCGTCCGCCTGGCCGAGGGCCAGAGCATCGACCTCACCACGGGGCTCGCTTAACGCCATGGCGCTGAAGCACTTTAACCCGGTCACCCCGAGCCTGCGCGGCACGATCCTCATCGATCGTTCCGAGCTGTACAAGGGCAAGCCGGTTAAGCAGCTGACGGAGGGCAAGAGCCACTCCGGCGGCCGCAACAATCATGGCCGCATCACCGTCCGGTTCCGGGGCGGCGGGCACAAGCAGAGCTACCGCGTCGTTGATTTCAAGCGCCGCAAGTTCGATGTGCCGGCCACCGTGGAGCGGCTGGAATACGACCCGAACCGCACCGCCTTCATCGCGCTGCTGAAGTACGAGGACGGCGAGCTCGCCTACATCCTCGCGCCGCAGCGCCTGAAGGTGGGCGACACGGTCGTGGCCGGTGAGCGTGTGGACATCAAGCCGGGCAACGCGATGCCGCTCGGCTCGATCCCGGTCGGCACGATCATCTACAACATCGAGATGAAGCCCGGCGCGGGTGGCAAGATCGCCCGCTCGGCCGGCACCTACGGGCAGCTCGTCGGCAAGGACGCCGGCTACGCGCAGGTGAAGCTGATGTCCGGTGAGCTGCGCCTGGTGCGTGGCGAGTGCATGGCCTCGATCGGTGCGGTGTCCAACCCGGACAACCAGAACCAGCATATCGGCAAGGCCGGCCGCTCGCGCTGGCTGGGCCGCAAGCCGCATCAGCGCGGCGTCGTCATGAACCCGGTTGACCACCCGCATGGTGGTGGCGAGGGCCGGACCTCGGGTGGCCGCCACCCGGTGACGCCGTGGGGCAAGCCGACCAAGGGCTACAAGACCCGCACCAACAAGCGCACGGACAAGCTGATCGTCCGTCGCCGCAACGTGACGAAGGGCTGACCGCGATGTCGCGCAGTGTCTGGAAGGGGCCGTTCGTCGACGGCTACCTGCTGAACAAGGCGGACGCGGCCCGTGCGTCGACGCGCAACGAGATCATCAAGATCTGGTCGCGTCGCAGCACGATCCTGCCGCAGTTCGTCGGGCTGACCTTCGGTGTCTACAACGGCAAGAAGTTCATTCCCGTCCAGGTGTCCGAGAACATGGTGGGCCACAAGTTCGGCGAGTTCTCGCCGACGCGCACCTTCACCGGGCACTCCTCGGACAAGAAGGCGAAGCGGGGCTAAGCGATGAGCAAGCCAAAGCACGAGCGCACGCTCGCCGAGACCGAGGCGAAGGCCGTGACCCGGAACATCCGGGTCTCGCCCTACAAGCTCAACCTGGCCGCCGGGCTGATCCGTGGCAAGAAGGCGCAGGACGCGGTCGCGATCCTGACCTTCTCCAAGCGCCGCATCGCGCAGACGGTGAAGGCGACGCTGGAGAGCGCCATCGCGAACGCGGAGAACAACCACCAGCTCGATGTCGACCGCCTGGTCGTGTCGAAGGTGGAAGTGGGCCGCGCCATCGTGATGAAGCGCTTCCACGCGCGCGGCCGCGGCAAGGCGGCCCGCGTGGAGAAGTGGTTCAGCCACCTGTCCATCGTGGTTGCCGAGAAGCAGGCGGACGCCGAGCCGGCGCAGCAGGAGGCCGCGTAAACATGGGCCATAAAGTCAATCCGATCGGGCTGCGGCTCGGCATCAACCGGACCTGGGATTCCCGCTGGTTCGCCGATGCCGACTATTCCCGGCTGCTGCACGATGACCTGAAGCTTCGCAACACGCTGAAGTCGCGCCTGAAGGGCGCCGGCGTGTCGAAGGTGATCATCGAGCGCCCGGCGAAGAAGCCGCGCGTGACGATCCACGCCGCCCGCCCGGGCGTCGTGATCGGCAAGAAGGGCGCCGACATCGAGGTTCTGCGCAAGGACCTGGCCAAGCTGGCCGGGGCCGAGGTGGCGCTGAACATCGTCGAGATCCGCAAGCCGGAGATCGAGGCGCAGCTGGTTGCCGAGAGCATCGCGCAGCAGCTGGAGCGCCGCGTGGCGTTCCGCCGCGCGATGAAGCGCGCCGTGCAGTCCGCCATGCGCCTCGGCGCCGGCGGCATCCGGATCAATTGCGGCGGCCGCCTGGGCGGCGCCGAGATTGCCCGGATGGAGTGGTACCGCGAGGGCCGCGTGCCCCTGCATACCCTCCGCGCGGATATCGACTATGGCACGGCGACCGCGAAGACCACCTACGGCACCTGCGGTGTGAAGGTCTGGATCTTCAAGGGCGAGATCATGGCGCACGACCCGCTCGCGCAGGATAAGCGCGCGGCGGAGCAGGCGCCGCAGCGCTGAGGATAACGGACAATGCTTTCCCCGAAGCGCACGAAGTTCCGTAAGGCGCACAAGGGCCGTATCAAGGGCGTGGCGAAGGGCGGCTTCACGCTGTCCTTCGGCGGCTTCGGCCTGAAGGCGCTCGAGCCGGAGCGCGTCACCGCGCGCCAGATCGAGGCCGCGCGTCGTGCCATCACCCGCGCCATGAAGCGCCAGGGCCGGGTGTGGATCCGCATCTTCCCCGACGTTCCCGTCTCCACGAAGCCGGCGGAAGTCCGCATGGGTTCGGGCAAGGGCGCGCCGGAGTACTGGGCGGCCCGCGTCAAGCCTGGTCGCATCATGTTCGAGATCGACGGCGTCTCGCTCGAGACGGCGCGCGAGGCGCTGACCCTCGGTGCGGCGAAGCTGCCGATCAAGACCAAGCTCGTGACCCGCCTGGGCGCGGCGGAGGCCTGATCCTATGACCAAGATCGTGGATGTCCGCGCCAAGAGCGCGGACGAACTGAAGACGATGTTGCTGGACCTCCGCAAGGAGCAGTTCAACCTGCGCTTCCAGCGCGCGACGGGCCAGCTTGAGGCGGTTTCCCGCATCAAGGTGGTGCGCCGCGACATCGCCCGTGTTAAGACCGTCCTGGCCGAGCAGTCCCGCTCGGCCGCCAAGGCCTGACGAGGAGACCCCGGCTATGCCGAAGCGCGTCCTCACCGGGCGGGTGGTTAGCGACAAGATGGACAAGACCGTCACGGTTCTTGTCGAGCGTCGCGTGATGCATCCGCTCTACAAGAAGTTCATCCGGCGCTCGAAGAAGTACGCCGCGCATGACGACGCCAACCTGTGCAAGGAAGGCGATGTCGTGGCGATCGAGGAGTGCCGCCCGATCAGCAAGCGGAAGACCTGGCTGGTGATCGAGCGCAACGGCGCCGCGGTCGAGACGGCCGGCTTCACCGTGGGCGCCCCCGTGGCCGCCGACGCGCAGGCCTGAGAATCGAGACTGACCGATGATCATCGTTGAGTCCAACCTCGAGGTCGCCGACAACTCGGGCGCGCGCCGCGTCCAGTGCATCAAGGTGCTGGGCGGCTCCAAGCGCCGCACCGCCTCGGTGGGCGACGTCATCGTGGTGTCCGTGAAGGAAGCGATTCCCCGCGGCAAGGTGAAGAAGGGCGACGTGCAGCGCGCCGTGATCGTGCGGACGGCCTATCCCGTCCGCCGTCAGGACGGCACCGTCATCCGCTTCGATCGCAACGCGGCCGTGCTGCTGAACAAGCAGAACGAGCCGATCGGCACCCGCATCTTCGGGCCCGTCGTGCGCGAGCTGCGCGCGCGGAAGTTCATGAAGATCATTTCGCTGGCGCCGGAGGTTCTGTAATCCATGGCCGCGAAGATCAAGAAGGGCGACCGCGTCCAGATCCTGACGGGTAAGGACAAGGGCAAGCGCGGCGAAGTGCTGCGCGTGCTGCCCGCCGAGGGCCGTGCCGTCGTGCAGGGCCTGAACATGGTGAAGCGCCATACCAAGCCGAAGGGCATGGGCCAGCAGGGCGGCATCGTGGAGAAGGAAGCGTCGCTGAACCTCTCCAACATCGCCCTGATCGATCCCAAGTCCGATAAGCCGACCCGCGTCGGCTTCAAGGTGCTTGAGGACGGCAAGAAGGTCCGGGTCGCGAAGGCCTCGGGCGAGGTGATTGACGCATGAGCGACGCCAAGGAACTGCCCCGTTTCCAGCAGCTTTACGCTGAGACGCTGCGCCAGGCCCTGACGGAGCAGTTCGGCTACCAGAACCCGATGCAGGTTCCGAAGCTGAGCAAGATCGTCATCAACATGGGCGTTGGCGAGGCCGCGGCCGATCAGAAGAAGCTCGATGCCGCGCTGGCCGAGCTGACCGTGATCGCGGGCCAGAAGCCGGTGAAGACCCTGGCGAAGAAGGCGATTGCCGGCTTCAAGATCCGCCAGGGCCAGGCCATCGGCTGCAAGGTGACGCTGCGTCGCGCCAAGATGTTCGAGTTTCTCGACCGTCTGGTGACGATCGCGCTGCCGCGCATGCGTGACTTCCGTGGCCTTCCGGGTAATAAGGGCTTTGACGGCCGCGGGAACTACGCCCTCGGCCTGAAGGAGCAGATCGTGTTCCCCGAAATCAGCTATGATAAGGTGGACGTGGTCCGCGGCATGGACATCGTGTTCGTCACGACGGCGAAGACGGACAAGGAAGCCAAGGCTCTGCTGAAGGGCTTCGACCTTCCTTTCGTCAACTGAGTTTGGAAAACCGCCCAGGTGCCCTCAGCCAGGGGTGCCGGGCAGGTTCCGGAGGATTTAAACCGCATGGCCAAGACCTCGGCTGTCGAGAAGAACAAGCGCCGCGAGCGCCTCTCGAAGCTGCATTCCGCCAAGCGCTCTGCGCTGAAGGCCACGATCATGGATCGTGAGCTGCCGGTGGAGGAGCGCTTCGAGGCGACGCTGAAGCTCGCGGAGATGCCGCGCAATGCTTCGCGCGTTCGCGTGCGCCTGCGCTGTGAGCTGACCGGCCGCCCGCGCGGCAACTACCGCAAGTTCAAGCTGAGCCGTAACGCGCTCCGTGACCTGGCCTCGAACGGTCAGATCCCGGGTCTCGTCAAGGCCAGCTGGTAAGGGGGACGCATGTCGCTGTCCGATCCGCTGGGCGATATGCTGACTCGCATCCGCAACGGGCACCGTGCCCGTAAGGCGCGCGTCACGTCTCCCGCCAGCCGCCTTCGCGCCGATGTGCTCGAAGTCCTGAAGCGTGAAGGCTTCATCCGCGCGTACCGGGCCGAGGAAGTTCGCCCCGGCATCAACGTGCTGGACATCGAGCTGAAGTATTCGGAGGGCGAGCCCGCCATCAAGGAGATCATGCGTGTCTCCAAGCCTGGCCGGCGCGTCTACTCCAAGATCAAGGAGCTGCCGAAGTTCTACAACGGGCTCGGCATTTCCATCCTCTCCACGCCGCGTGGCGTGATGAGCGACAACGAGGCCCGCGCTGCCAATGTCGGCGGCGAGGTCCTGTGCCGCGTGTTCTGAGGGAGGGATAGGTATGTCGCGCGTCGGCAAGTATCCCGTCACGGTTCCCGCCGGTGTTACGGTCGCTCTGAAGGACGGCGTCATCTCCGCCAAGGGCAAGCTGGGCGAGCTCTCGCTCCCGCTGGTCACGGATGCGGTGGATGTGTCCGTCGAGGACAACAAGGTCACGGTCAAGCCGCTGGGCTCGGACCGCCGTGCGCGCACCCTCTGGGGCACCACGCGGAGCCTGATCAACGGCATGGTCACCGGCGTCTCCGCCGGCTTCACCAAGTCCATGGAGATCACCGGCACGGGTTACCGCGCCGCTGTCCAGGGCAAGGAGCTGGTGCTGAACCTCGGCTACAGCCACGAGATCCGCTACGCGATCCCGGAAGGCATCAAGATCACCACGGAGCGCCCGACCGCCATCAAGGTCGAGGGCGTGAACAAGCAGGTGGTCGGCCAGGTTGCCGCTGAGATCCGCGCCTTCCGCGGCCCCGAGCCGTACAAGGGCAAGGGCGTGCGGTACACGGACGAGACGATCCTCCGGAAGGAGGGGAAGAAGAAGTAAGATGGCGAACAAGCTCAACCTGCTGGAGCGGCGGCGCAAGCGCCTGCGCTACCAGCTGCGCCTCAAGAGCGGTGGTCGGCCCCGTCTTTCGGTCTTCCGCTCCGGGAAGCACATCTACGCCCAGGTCATCGACGACAAGGCGGGCCGTACGCTCGCCGCGGCCTCCTCGATCGAGAAGGCCCAGCGCGAGGGCCTGCGCACGGGCGCGGACCGCGAGGCGGCGACCGCGATCGGCAAGCTGCTGGCCGAGCGCGCTCTGGCCGCCGGCGTGACCCAGGTCGTGTTCGATCGTGGTCCCTACCTGTATCACGGCCGGGTGAAAGCCCTGGCGGACGGCGCCCGCGAGGGCGGGCTGTCGTTCTAAGGAGCACAGAATATGGCACGTGAACCGAGGAGCGGCGGCGGCGGTGACCGCGATCGCCGCGGCCGGGGTCCGGACCGCAACACTGAGCGCGAGCCGGGCGACGAGCTGAAGGACAAGCTGGTCACCATCAACCGCGTCGCCAAGGTGGTGAAGGGTGGCCGTCGCTTCTCCTTCGCCGCGCTGGTCGTGGTGGGTGACGAGAAGGGCCGCGTGGGCTGGGGCGCCGGCAAGGCGCGCGAGGTTCCGGAAGCGATCCGCAAGGCGACCGAGCGCGCCAAGCGGACGATGATCCGGGTGCCGATGCGCGAGGGCCGCACCCTGCATCACGACGTGATCGGCGAATTCGGCGCCGGCCGCGTGATCCTGCGCGCCGCCCCCGCGGGTACCGGCATCATCGCCGGCGGCCCGATGCGCGCGGTGTTCGAGACGCTGGGCATGGGCGACGTCGTCGCCAAGTGCACCGGCACCACGAACCCGCACAACATGGTCAAGGCGACCTTCGCCGCCCTGACGCGCTGCACCAGCCCCCGCGCTGTGGCCGCCCGTCGTGGCAAGAAGGTGTCCGACCTGCTCGGCCCGCGTAAGGACGCGGAGCCGGCGGCGCAGGAGGCTGCCAGTGTCTGAGGCCAAGAAGACCGTTCGGGTGACGCAGGTCGCGTCCCCCATCGGCCGCAAGCCCGGTCAGCGCGAGACGCTGATCGGTCTCGGGCTCAACAAGATCCGCCGTTCGCGCGAGCTGGAGGATACTCCGGCCGTGCGTGGCATGATCCGCAAGGTCGCGCACCTGATCCAGGTGGGCGAGACCACGGAGAAGTAAGATGAAGCTCAACGAGCTGCGCGACAACGCAGGCGCCCGCCTGAAGTTCAAGCGCGTCGGCCGTGGCATCGGGTCGGGCAAGGGCAAGACCTCCGGCCGCGGCGTGAAGGGCCAGAAGGCCCGCACGGGCGTGTCGCTGAACGGGTTCGAGGGCGGTCAGCTCCCGATCTACCGGCGGCTGCCGAAGCGGGGCTTCGTCAACCTGTTCCGCAAGGCATACGCGCCGCTGAACCTGAAGGCGCTCAACGCCGCGCTCGAGTCGGGCCGCCTGCCGGCGGACCAGCCGATCGACGAGGCGGTGCTGGAGGCGGCCGGCCTGGTCCGCACCGGCGCCAAGATCGCCGGCGTGCGCCTGCTGGCGCATGGCGAGATCAGCCGCGCGGTGACCATCACGGTCTCCGGCGCCTCGGCGGCCGCGAAGGCGGCGATCGAGGCGGCGGGCGGCACCATCACGGTGCTGGTGCCGGCGAAGGAAGCGGCGCCCGCGGCGTGACGCTTGCGCCCCCCGCCTCCGGGGGGCTAGGTGATGCATCGTCAGGGCTGGCAGCGGCGCCGCGGGAATTGCCCCCCGGCGCCGCAGTCATGTTGCCCGCCGGATGAAGAAGGGCGAAATCATGGCGTCCGCCGCCGAACAGCTTGCGGCCAACCTCAACCTCGGCGTCCTTGCAAAGGCCACCGAGCTCAAGAAGCGCATCTGGTTCACGCTGGCCGCGCTGATCGTCTACCGCATCGGCACCTACGTGCCCGTGCCGGGGGTCGATGCCGCCGTCATGGCGGACATCCTCCGCCAGCATGGCAGCGGCATCCTGGGCATGTTCGACATGTTCACGGGTGGCGCGCTGGGCCGCATGACGGTCTTCGCGCTGAACATCATGCCGTACATCTCGGCCAGCATCATCATCCAGCTCATGAGCGCGGCGGTGCCGGCGCTCGAGGCCCTCAAGAAGGAGGGCGAGTCGGGCCGGAAGAAGCTGAACCAGTACACCCGCTACCTGACGGTGCTGATCGCCGTGTTCCAGGCCTATGGCATCGCCGTGGGGCTCGAGCAGATGCAGGGCAGCTTCGGCCAGGCGGTGTACGATGCCGGCCTGTTCTTCCGCATCTCCTGCGTGGTCACGCTGGTGGGCGGCACCATGTTCCTGATGTGGCTGGGCGAGCAGATCACCGCCCGCGGCGTCGGCAACGGCATCAGCCTGATCATCTTCGCGGGCATCGTGGCCAACCTGCCCTCCGCCCTGGTGGCGACGCTGGAGCTGGGCCGCACCGGCGCCCTCTCGCCGGTGTTCATCATCGCCTTCCTGCTGATCGCGCTGGCCGTCATCGCCTTCGTGGTGTTCATGGAGCGCGCCCAGCGGCGCATCCCCATCCAGTACCCGAAGCGCCAGGTCGGCAACCGCATGTTCGGCGGCGAGAACACGCACCTGCCGCTGAAGCTGAACACGGCCGGCGTCATCCCGCCGATCTTCGCCTCCTCGCTGCTGCTGCTGCCGGCCACCTTCGCGGGCTTCGCGGCGGCGGACCCCACGGCCGATTCCTGGCTGCTGCGGGTGGCGAACATGCTGGCGCACGGGCAGCCGCTCTACATGGCGCTCTACGTGGCGCTGATCATCTTCTTCGCCTTCTTCTACACGGCCGTGGTGTTCAACCCGACCGAGACGGCGGACAACCTCAAGAAGCATGGCGGCTTCGTGCCCGGCATCCGCCCCGGCCAGGCCACGGCGGACTACCTCGACCGCGTGCTGAGCCGGCTGACGGGCGTGGGCGCCATCTACCTCTGCATCGTCTGCCTGCTGCCCGAGATCCTGATCAGCCAGTACGGCGTGCCCTTCTACTTCGGCGGCACTTCCCTTCTGATCATCGTTTCGGTCACCATGGACACGGTGGCGCAGGTGCAGTCGCACCTGTTCGCGCACCAGTATGAGGGCCTGATCCGCAAGGCCCGCATGGGCGGCGGCCGCGGCGGCACCCCGCGGCTCCGCTGAAGGGAAGGGGACGGAGCATGTGCATGAGGCCGGGAAAACAGCGCCGATGAACCTGATTCTGCTGGGGCCCCCGGGGGCCGGGAAGGGCACCCAGGCCAAGCGGCTGGAGGAGCGCCACGGCATCGCGCAGATCTCCACCGGAGACATGCTGCGCGCCGAGGTGCGGAGCGGCAGCGCCATCGGCCAGCAGGCCAAGGCGATCATGGAGGCGGGCCAGCTGATGCCGGACGCCATCATCACCGCCATGCTGGCCAACCGGGTGTCGCAGCCCGATTGCGCGAAGGGCTTCATCCTGGACGGCTTCCCGCGCACCACGCCCCAGGCCGAGGCGCTGGACGTGATGCTGCGGGACAAGGGGCTGAGGCTCGACCACGTGATCGAGCTGAAGGTGGACGACGCGGCGCTGGTCGAGCGCATCGCCGGCCGCTTCACCTGCGCCCAGTGCGGCGCCGGCTACCATGACAGCTTCAAGCCCACCGCGAAGCCGGGGGTCTGCGATGCCTGCGGCAGCACCGAGTTCGTCCGCCGCGCCGACGACAAGGCGGAGACGGTGGCCGCGCGGCTCGAGGCCTACCACCGCCAGACGGCGCCGCTGCTTCCCTACTACGACGCGCAGGGCAAGCTGAGCCAGGTGGACGGCATGGCCTCGATGGACGAGGTGGCCCGCCAGATC
>NZ_JCACVY010000144.1:0-11580 GCF_058833935.1 Roseomonas sp. TS2
GCCCTTCAGCCGCCGGCGCCCGCCAGGCCGGCCACCGCGCCCGCCGCCAGCAGCCAGAGCGGGTGCAGCCGCGTCAGCAGCGACAGCGCAGCCACCCCCGCCGTGACGCCGAGCAGCCCCGCCGTGCGGCCCGTGGCGCCGCTGATCAGCACCGCGCTCGCCGAGACCAGCCCCACCGTCAGCGGCACCAGCCCGGCCTGCACCACGCGGCGCCAGGGGCGGTCCTTGAAGCGCCGCCACAGCCCCACCACCACCCCCGTCAGCACCGAGCAGGGGCCGAACTTGGCCAGCGCCGAGACCAGCAGCCCCGGCAGGCCCGCCACATGCCAGCCCACCAGCGGCACCACCATCATGTTCGGTCCCGGCGCCGCCTGGGCAAGCGCGAAGAGGGCGCCGAACTCCTGCGCCGACATCCAGCGGTGCACCTCCACCACCTGCCGCTGCATCTCCGGCAGGATGGTGTTGCCTCCGCCGAAGGCCAGCAGGGAGAGCTGCGCGAAGATGATGGCCAGCGCGGCCAGCGTGCCCATCACCGCCCGCGCCGCCCGCAGAGCAGGATGCTGGCCGGCGCCAGCACCATCAGGCTGGGCAGCAGCGGCCAGCGCGCCACGGCGATGGCGATGAGCGTGGCGGCCACCACCAGCAGCGCCCGCCCGTTGCGGCGCAGCGGCGCCAGCATCTTCAGCGCCGTCGCCACCAGCAGGCCGGCGGCGGCGGCGGCGAGGCCCGCGAACATGTGCTGCAGCGTCGGGTCGTCGCGGAAGCGGTCATAGACCACGCCCAGCCCGATGACGACGGCGGTCGGGCCCAGCACCAGCCCCAGCAGCGCCGAGGCCGCGCCCGCCGCGCCGCGGAACTCCATCCCCACCGCCACGGAGAGGTTGATGACGTTGCCGCCGGGCAGGAACTGGCAGAGCCCCAGCAGCTCGGTGAAGGATTCGGCGGAGAGCCAGCGCCGCTCCTCCACCAGCATGCGGCGCGCCATCGGCAGCACGCCGCCGAAGCCGATCAGCCCGAGGCCGAGGAAGCCCAGGAACAGCGCCCCGCACGAGGGCGCCGGGGCAAGGGCCGCCCCGGGCGGCGGCGGGGTGGCGGCCTCGGCCGAGGCCGTCATGCCTGCTGGCGGCGCGGCCGGGTGGAGCGGGGTGCCACCCACGCGCTCAGGCGAGATGCGCCTGCGGGCCCAGGATCGCCTCGCGCATGCGCGCCTGCAGATAGGCGCCCTCGCGCGGCGGCAGCACCAGCTTCAGCGCGTCGGCCTTGATCTTGACCTGGGCGAAGAGCGGGCCGGAGGCCTCGTGGATCGCCGCGCGCAGCGGCGCCACCTCCGCCTCATCCCGCACCGCATGGACGCGCGGAATGCCGGCACCGCGCGCCATGGCCGCCAGATCCACCCCCGCCCCGGTGTGGGTGCGCTGCATGCCGGTCTCGCCATAGTGCTCGTTGTCCAGCACCACGATGGAGAGGTTGGGCGGCCGCGCCACGGCGATGGTGGCGAGCGTGCCGAGCCCCATCAGCATCTCGCCATCGCCGGTGATGACCAGCACCGGGCGGCGCGGCTGCGCCAGCGCCAGCCCCAGCCCGATGCTGGCGGCCGAGCCCATGCCGCCCCAGAGCGGCAGGTTGCGCGGGTGGTCGCCCGCCGCCGTGATGTCCCAGGCGGGCGCGCCCAGCCCGGCGATCACCGCCAGTTCCCCCCGCTCGGCCAGCAGGGCGTTGACGACGGCGCGGCGGTCCAGCGTGCCGGAGGATATCATCGCCATGGGCTCACTCCTTGCCGAAGGTCTTGGCGCCGAGCACCCGCTGGCCGATCAGCGTCGCGGTGGGGCGGAAGGTGTTGAAGGCCATGCGCAGCGTGGCGTCCACGGTGGGCACCACGTCCTCCCTGTGGTCGGCACGGCGCACCAGCGTGCCCATGGCCTCCAGCACGGTCTGGGTGGCGTTGCCCATCGGCACCTGGGCCGGGTTGAACTCGCCGAAATCGCCGCGCATCGTCACGATCATCGGCATCGGCGTGCGGTGCAGCGTGGCGAGCGAGAGCATGTTGATGCAGTTGCCCACGCCCGAGCTCTGCATCAGCAGCACGCCGCGCTCGCCGCCGAGCCAGGCGCCCAGCATCAGCCCGATGCCCTCCTCCTCGGTGGTGAGGACGACGGCCTTGATGTCCGGGTCCTCCTCGCAGCGGCGGATCAGGTGCGAGTGCCCGGCATCCGGCACGAAGGCGACCTGCCGGATGCCGTGGGATTTGAGCAGGGCGAACAGCGCACCGGGCCATTCCTCCGTCGCGGCCGGAGCCACGTCCATGCCATGTGCGTCCACCATGTCCTCCCATTGTCCGGTGCGGGGCGGCCTTGTGCGGTGCCGCTTCCCGCCGCCCGCCACTCTCGGCCCCGAGGGAATTGTCTGTCAATCCGCCCCCCCGCGCGGCAAGGCCTCCGCGCGGCGTGAAAGCGGCTATGCTGGGCCGCAGGGAAGAACATCCGGGGAGGAACCATGCCCACCGAATCCATGGCCGCCGTCATCCACGCGCCGCACGACCTGCGGGTCGAGCCGGTGGAGACGCCCGCCCCCGGCCCCGGCGAGGTGCTGGTGCGCATCCAGGCGGGCGGCATCTGCGGCTCGGACCTGCACTACCACCAGCATGGCGGCTTCGGCGCGGTGCGGCTGCGCCAGCCGATGGTGCTGGGGCACGAGATCGCCGGCGAGGTGGCGGAGACCGGCCCGGGGGTGACGCGGGTGAAGCCCGGCGACGCCGTCGCGGTGAATCCGAGCCGCCCCTGCGGCGCCTGCCGCTACTGCCGCGAGGGCGCCGCGCATCACTGCCTGGAGATGCGCTTCCTCGGCAGCGCCATGCGGATGCCGCATGTCGATGGCGGCTTCCGCGAGCATCTGGTCTGCACCGAGGCGCAGGCGGTGCCGCTGCCGCCCGGGCTCCCGGTGCAGCGCGCCGCCTTCGCCGAGCCGCTCGCCGTCTGCCTGCACGCGGCGCGGCAGGCGGGGCCGCTGCTCGGCCGGCGGGTGCTGGTGACGGGGGCCGGCCCGATCGGCGCGCTGACCATCCTGGTGGCGCGGCTGGCCGGCGCGCGCGAGGTGGTGGCGACCGACATCGCCGAGGCGCCGCTCCGCCTCGCCACGCGCCTCGGCGCCGACCATGCGCTGAACACGCGTGAGGCGCCGGAGGCGCTGGCGCCCTACGGGCGGGAGAAGGGCCATTTCGACGTGGTGTTCGAGGCCTCGGGCGCGGCGGCGGCGCTGCCGGCGGCGCTGATGGCGGCACGCCCCGGCGCCACGCTGGTCCAGCTCGGCATCGGCGGCGAGGTGCCACTGCCGGTGAGCCTGGTGGTGGCCAAGGAGATCACCCTGCGCGGCACCTTCCGCTTCCTGGAGGAGTTCGAGCAGGCGGTGGAGGTGCTGGCGCGCGGCGCCATCGACGTGATGCCGCTGCTGACGGCCACCTTTCCCCTGGCCGAGGCGCCGCGCGCCTTCGCCGCGGCGGCCGACCGCGCGCGGAACGTGAAGGTGCAGCTGGCGCTCTGAGCGCCGCCCTCAGCCGCCGCGCGGGCGGGCGCGCATCCCCCCCGCCGGCCGCACGCCGAGCGGCGCCAGCGCGGCCGTGACCTGCTGCAGGAAGCGCCGCGCCAGCAGCGGCAGCGGCCGCCCCGGCGGCGCCAGGACATGGATGTGGAACACCGTGCCCGGTACCAGCCGCACCGGATGGGCCGTGCCGGCGAAGCCGCTCGCCGTCACCGGGTCGGTCACCGCGAAGCCGAGGCCGGCGGCGACCATGGCGCAGGCGGCCTGGGCGTTCTGCGTCTCCGCCGCCATCAGGCGGGAGACGCCGTGCCGCTCGAACAGCTCGTCCGCCAGGTGGCGCAGCCGGTACTGGCCGCCGAGCGAGATGCAGGGTTCCCCTTCCAGGTCGCGCGGTGCCACCTCGCCGCGCCCGGCGAGCGGGTGGCCGGGCGGCAGCAGCACCATGGCGGGCAGCCGGTAGGGCGGCGCGGCGTGCAGCGCCGGCATCGCCGGCACCGGCAGGGCGAAGCCGAGATCGGCACCGCCCCGCCGCACCATCTCCACCACCTCGTGCGAGCTGTTCACCGTGAGCGCCACGCGCGGCCGGCCGCTGCCCTGCGCGAAGCGGGCGAGCTGCGACGGGATCAGCGCGGCGCCGAACAGCGGCAGGCAGGCCACGCGCAGCTCGCCCACGCCGGTGGTGCGCATGTCGCTGGCCAGCTGGTCCACCCGCCTTGCGGCGGCGAACAGCGCCTCCACCTCCGCCTCGAAGCGCCGCGCCTCCGGCGTGGGGGAGAGGCGGCGCCGGCTGCGGTCGAACAGGGCAAGCCCCGTCTCCTCCTCCAGCGCCCGCAGCAGCTTGGTGACGGCGGGCTGCGAGAGCGACAGCAACTCCGCCGCCGCGCCCACGGAGCCGGCCCGCAGCATGGCGCGGAAGGCTTCGAGCTGGCGGAGACGGGCCGGCGTCATGGGCGGGAGTTTCGCTACTTCCAGGAATGGAACCGCGAGCATTATGTATTTGCCGCGTGGAGGCAACGGGTGCCAGCCTTCCCGCACAGGCCGGGACGGCGCCTGAATGGCACATCACCCTTTTGGCCGCGACCAGCCGCGGCCCAGATGCCACGCGCCGACTTCCCGGTTCAGGAGAGGCAAAGGAACGGGACCATGAAAAGACTGCTTCTGGCGGCGACGTCGATGCTCGCCCTCGCCACGGGCCAGGCGATGGCGCAGCAGCGCCTCGTCGTCGCCGCCTATGGCGGCAGCTACGAGAAGGTGATGCGGGAGCAGGTGATCCCGCCCTTCGAGCGCGCCAACAATGTGCGCGTCGATTATCTCACCGGCAACTCCACCGACACGCTGGCGAAAGTGCAGGCGCAGAAGGGGAACCAGCAGATCGGCGTCATCGTCGTCGATGACGGACCGATGTTCCAGGCGATCGGCCTCGGCTTCTGCCAGAAGGTGACGGACCGCGCGGCGGTGGATGCGCTCTACCCCATCGCCGTGCTGGGCGATGGCGCGGCGCTCGGCACCGGCTTCGGCTACACCGGCCTCGCCTACAACGAGAAGCTCTTCCGCGAGCGGAACCTGCCGGTGCCGACGAGCTGGAACGACCTGACGCGCGCCGACCTCAAGGGCCGCATCTCCATCCCCGGCATCGACAACACCTATGGCGTGCACACCGTCGCCATGATGGCGCGGATCAATGGCGGCTCGGAGCGGGAGCCCGGCCCCGGCTTCCGCGCCATGCGGGAGAAGGTGAACCCCAACGTGCTCGCCTATGAGAGCAGCCCGGGCAAGATGAGCGAGATGTTCACCTCGGGCGAGATCTGGATGGCGGTGTGGGGCTCCTCCCGCGCGCGGGCCATGCAGGTGGCGGGCTTCCCGATGGGCTTCGTGGCCCCCAAGGAGGGGGGCGTGGCGCTGATGACGGCGACCTGCGCGGTGGAGGGCAACCCGGCGCCGGAGCTGGCGCAGAAATTCGTGGCGCACCTGGTCTCGCCGGATGTGCAGGCCGCCTTCTCGAAGGAATACGGCTCCGGCCCCACCAACCGGAACACCCAGCTGCCGCCCGAGGTGGCGCGGCACGTCATCTATGGCGAGGAGCAGGTGAAGACGCTGATCGGGCTGGACTGGAGCGTGATCAACCCCGCCCGCCAGGAATGGACGCGCCGCTGGCAGCGCGAGGTGGAGCGCTGAGCATGGCCGGGGGGGATGCCTTCCTGGTCCTGGACGGGGTGGGCAAGAGCTATGGCCCCGTCCAGGCGGTGCGCGGCATCTCCCTGCGCGTGGCGCAGGGGGAGTTCCTCGGGCTGCTCGGGCCGTCCGGCTGCGGCAAGACCACGACGCTGCAGATGATCGCCGGCTTCGAGGCGCCGACCGAGGGCGCCATCCGCCTCGCGGGGCAGGACCTCGCAGCGGTGCCGGCCAGCCGGCGCAACATCGGGCTGGTGTTCCAGTCCTACGCGCTGTTCCCGCACATGACGGCGGCGGAGAACGTGGCCTTCGGCCTGGAGATGCGCCGCGTGCCGAAGCCCGAGCGCGCGGCGCGCGTGGCCCGCGCGCTGGACCTCGTGCATCTCTCGCACTTGGCGGACCGCTTCCCGCGCGCCATGTCGGGCGGGCAGCAGCAGCGCGTGGCGCTGGCCCGCGCCCTTGTCATCGAGCCGCGCCTGCTGCTGCTGGACGAGCCGCTCTCCAACCTCGACGCCAAGCTGCGCGAGGAGATGCAGGTGGAGTTGCGCGAGCTGCAACGGCGCGTCGGCGTCACCACCATCCTCGTCACCCACGACCAGCAGGAGGCGATGGCGCTGTGCGACCGCGTGGCGGTGATGCAGGGCGGCCGCATCGTGCAGATCGACGCGCCCTGGCGCGCCTATGACGCGCCGGCCGATGCCTTCGTGGCCGACTTCCTCGGCCGCAGCAACCGCATCGTGGCGCGCGCGGCGGGCGGCGTGGCGGAGGCCGCCGGGCACCGCTTCGCCCTGCCGGAGACGCTCGCGGCGCTCTCGGGCGAGGTGGCGCTGGCCATCCGGCCGGAGCGGCTGATGCTGCGCCCGCAGGGGAGCGCGGGCCTGCCGGGGCAGGTGCATTCGCGCGTCTTCCTCGGCGGCTTCTGGCTCTACCGCGTGGCGACGCCGGCGGGCGACATGCTCGTCACCGCGCAGAACACCGGCGCGCCGGCGGCCGAGGAGGGCGCCCCCGTGGCGCTGGCCTGGGAGCCGCACAGCCTGCGGATGACGGAGGCCGCGGCATGAGCGCGGCTCTGCCCGGGGAAGCCCTCGCCCCGCCCGCGGCGACGCCGGCGCGGCGCGCGCGCTTCCGCCTGCCCGCGCCCTTCCTGCTCTCGCTGCCGGCGCTGCTGGCGCTGGGCGGCGCGCTGCTGCTGCCGCTGCTCGGCGTCGCGGCGCTGAGCTTCCAGGGCTTCGACTTCGACACAGGCATCACCCCCGGCTGGAGCCTCGCCAACTATGCCGAGCTGGCGCGGGATTCTCTGTTCCACGAGGCGCTGGCCCGCACCTTCCGCATCGCGCTCATCGTCACGGCGCTCTGCGTTCTGCTCGGCGTGCCGGAGGCCTGGATCATCCACCGCATGGCGCCGCGCTGGCGCGGGCTGATGCTGCTCGTCGTCGTCGGGCCGCTGCTGGTCTCGGTGGTGGTGCGCACCTTCGGCTGGATGGTGCTGCTCGGCACCAACGGGCTGCTGAACCAGGCGATGCTGGCGCTCGGCATCCCCGGCGCGCCCTTCCGCATGATGTTCACCGAGTTCGCCATCATCCTCGGCCTCGTGCACGTCATGGTGCCGCTGGTGGTGCTCTCGGTCTGGGCCAGCCTCGGGCGGCTGGACCCGGCGCTGCTGCGGGCCGCCGAGAGCCTCGGTGCCAGCAAGGCCGCCGCCTTCCGCCGCGTGGTGCTGCCCAACATCATGCCCGGCATGCTGGGCGGCGCGCTGATGGTGTTCTGCCTCTCCGCCTCGGCCTTCGCCACCCCCGCCATGCTGGGCGGCAAGCGGCTGAAGGTGGTGGCCAGCATGACCTACACGGAGTTCCTCAACACGCTGAACTGGCCGCTCGGCGCCGCCATCGCCGTGCTGCTGCTGCTGGCCATCCTCGCCGCCACCCTGCTCTGGACACGGCTGGTCGAGCGCCCTGCCCTGCGCCGCCTGGGTGCCGCGTGATGGGCCGCAACAATGCCCTGGCGCTGGGCTTCCACGCGCTCTTCGTCACCTTCATCCTGGCGCCGCTCCTGGTGGTGTTCCTTGTCTCCCTCACCAACAAGGGCTTCCTCGCCATGCCGTGGGAGGGCGCCTCGCTGCGCTGGTGGTGGGCGATCCTGGACAACCCGCGCTTCCTGGAGAGCTTCTGGGTCAGCGTGAAGCTCGCCTTTGTCGCCGCCACCCTGGCGGCGATGGTGGCGGTGCCCGCGGCCATCGCCATCGTGCGGATGCGCTTCCTGGGGCGGGATTCGCTGATGGCGCTGCTCGCCTCGCCGCTGATGGTGCCGCATGTGGTGCTGGGCGTCGCGCTGCTGCGCTTCTTCTCGGGCCTCGGGCTGGTGGGCAGCTTCGGCGCGCTGGTGGCCGCGCATCTGGTGGTGGTGGTGCCCTACATGGCGCGCCTCGTCGCCGCCGCGCTCACCGGGCTCGACCCGCGCATCGAACGCGCAGCGGAGAATCTCGGCGCCGGGCGCCTCACCGTGTTTCGCCGCATCACCCTGCCGCTGATCGCCCCCGGCATCGCCGGCGGCTGGACGCTCGCCTTCATCACCAGCTTCGACGAGCTGACGGTGAGCCTGTTCCTCGCCTCGCCGTCCGAGACGCCGTTGCCGGTGCGCCTCTTCACCTATATCGACCAGATGACGGACCCGCTGGTCGCCTCCGTCTCCGCCGCGCTGATCCTGGTGACGGCGCTGGTGCTGGTGGTGCTGGACCGCTTCTATCCCATCGACCGGCTGCTGACCGGAGAACGCCGCGCATGAACAGTGAGAACCACGACGCCCTGGTGGTGGGCGGCGGCCTGGTGGGCGCCGCCATCGCCTATGGCCTGCAACGCCAGGGGCTGCGCACCCTGCTGCTGGACGAGGGCGATGTCGCCTTCCGCGCCAGCCGCGGCAATTTCGGCCTGGTCTGGGTGCAGTCCAAGGGACTCGGCGCGCCGCACTACCAGCGCTGGACGCGCGGCTCGGCCGAGGAATGGCCCTCCCTCGCCGCCGAGTTGCAGGAGCGGACGGGCATCGGCACCGGGCTGCACCAGCCGGGCGGCGTGCATATCTGCCTCTCCGGGGAGGAGTTCGAGAAGCGCGGCGACTACATGGCCCGCCTGCAGCGCGAGGCCGGCAATCTCGGCATGGAATACCGCATGATCCCGGGCGCCGAGGCGCGGGACATGCTGCCCGGCCTCGGCCCGAAGGTGGCCGGCGTGAGCTGGACGCCCTATGACGGCCATGCCAGCCCGCTCTATTTGCTGCGGGCGCTGCACACCGCCTTCATCGGCCTCGGCGGCCGCTACCAGCCCAATGCGCGGGTCGAGCGCAGCACGGCGGCGCCGCAGGATTTCAGCGTCGAGGCCGGCGGCATCCGGCACCGCGCGCCGCGCATCGTGCTGGCGGCGGGCCTCGGCAATGCCGATCTGGCGCCGCGCTTCGGCCTCTCCGCCCCCGTGCGGCCGGAGCGGGGGCAGATCCTCGTCACCGAGCGCACGCGGCAGGTGCTGCCCATGCCCACCACCACCATCCGCCAGACGGAGGAAGGCTCCCTCATGCTGGGCGACAGCAAGGAGGATGCCGGCTTCGACCTCGGCCAGAACACCGAGATCATGCGGCAGATCGCCCGCCGCGCCGTGCTCTCCTTTCCCTGGATCGCCGAGCTGAACCTCGTTCGCGCCTGGTCCGCGCTGCGCGTGATGGCGCCGGACGGGCTGCCCATCTACGACCAGTCGGAGCGCTTCCCCGGCGCCTTCACCGCCAACTGCCATTCCGGCGTGACGCTGGCCGGCACCCACGCCAACCGCCTGGCGCCGATGATCGCCGCCGGCGCCCTGGAGCCCGAGATGGCCCCCTTCACAGCGAGACGCTTCGATGTTCGCCACGCGGCCTGAAATCCGCCCCGCCACGGTGGAGGTGCTGGTGGATGGCCAGCCCTGCCGGGTGCCGGAAGGCGCCTCCGCCGCCGCCGCCCTGCTGCTGGCCGGCCTGCCCGCCAGCCGCGAGACGCCGGTGAGCGGCGCCCCCCGCCTGCCCTACTGCATGATGGGCGTGTGCTTCGACTGCCTCGCCGAGATCGACGGCGTGGCCAACCGGCAGGCCTGCATGGTCACGGTGCGGCCGGGCATGCGCATCGCCCCGCAGCGCGGTGCGCGGATGGCGGGGGTGGCCTGATGGAATACGATCTCGCCATCCTCGGCGCCGGCCCGGCCGGCATGAGCGCGGCGCTGGAGGCGGCCGGGCTCGGCCTCTCCGTGCTGGTGCTGGACGAGCAGCCCGCCCCCGGCGGGCAGATCTTCCGCGGCGTGGAGCGCGCCGCCGCCGACCCCGCCCTGGCCGGCGAGTACGCCGCGGCCGGGGCGGAACTCGCCCGCCGCTTCCGCGCCATGCCGGGCATCGACTACCGGCCGGAGACGCAGGTCTGGCACATCGACGCCGAGGCCGGGCTGCTCTCGCTGCGCGGTCCTGAAGGCGCCCCACGGGGTGGTGGCACCGCCCGCGCCGCGCGCATCCTGCTGGCCACCGGCGCGCAGGAGCGGCCGGTGCCCATCCCCGGCTGGACCCTGCCCGGCGTGATGAGCGCGGGGGCCGCGCAGATCCTGCTCAAGCAGGCGGGCGCGGTGCCGAAGGGGCGGCTGGTGCTCGCCGGACAGGGGCCGCTGCTCTGGCTGCTGGCGGCGCAGCTCGCCCGTGCCGGCAAGGCCCCGGCCCTGCTGCTGGAGACGACGCCGCGCGGCGCGCTGCGCCATGCATTGCGCCAGGGCGGGCTGTGGCAGGGCCGCGCCATGCTGGCCAAGGGCGCCGCGCTGGTGTGGGAGGCCCGCCGCGCCGGCATGAAAATCGTCTCCGGCGTGCGCGGCCTGCGCGCCGAGGGCGAGGGCAGCCTGCGCCGCGTCGCCTGGGAAGGCGGCGGCACGGAATGCGACACGCTGCTGCTGCATGAGGGCGTCATCCCCGCCACCCATATCTCCCGCGCCCTGGGGCTGGCGCATGAATGGGACGCGGCGCAGCGCTGCTGGCGGCCGGTGCTGGATGCCTGGGGCGCCAGCAGCGCGCCGCACATCGCCATCGCCGGCGATGGCGCCGGCATCGGCGGCTGGCAGGCGGCGGCGGAGGCCGGCAGCCTCGCCGCGCTGGATGCCGCCCACCGCGCCGGCAAGCTGGACGCCGGCGCGCGTGACCGCCGCGCCGCGCCGCACCGGGCGGCGCTGGCCGAGGCCCTGGCGCTGCGCCCCTTCCTCGATGCGCTCTACGCCCCGGCGCCCGAGGTGCTGGCGCCGCGCGACGACGCCACCATCGTCTGCCGCTGCGAGGAGATCACCGCCGGGCAGGTGCGGCAGGCGGCGCGGCTCGGCGCCACGGGGCCGAACCAGGTGAAGGCCTATCTGCGCGCCGGCATGGGGCCGTGCCAGGGGCGGATGTGCGGCACCACCGTCGCCGCGCTGATCGCCGAGACGCGCGGCGCCTCGATGGAGGAGACCGGCGTGCTGCGCCCCCGCGCCCCCTACAAGCCCATCACCGTGGGCGAGCTGGCCGACCTGCCGGAGGAGGAGTTGGCGTGAGCGTGATCATCATCGGCGGCGGCCCGGCCGGGCGCGCGGCGCTCGCCCTGCTGCCGGGGGCGCGGCTGGTGGCGCGGCCTGCGGCCACCGCCTGGCACGCCACGCCGGGCCGGCTCTGGGTGGAGGATGCGTCTGGCGTGCATGCCCTGCCCTTCACCCGCCTCCTCCTCTGCGCCGACGAGCCGCTGCTGCTGCTGGCCCTGGGCTGCGCCTTCGCCCATGGCCGCCCGGTGGTGGACGGGCGCGGCGAGACCTCGGTGCCCGGCATCTTCGCCGCCGGCGCCATTCTCGGCGCGGCGACGCCCGA
>NZ_JCACVY010000145.1:0-11491 GCF_058833935.1 Roseomonas sp. TS2
GACGCCTGTCAGGCTCGTGCTCATGGGTGGCTCGGGGGCGGGAAAGGCGGCAAGGGCAAAGGCGATCCTGTCTGCCGCGCCGGGCCATGGCGCGGGGCACCCGACCCTAGAGCAGATCGCCCCCGCCCGGAACGCCCGATGCCGGGACGAGCCGCAGCCGCAACGCTCGCGCGGGGCAGCCGGACGGATGGCTTTACGGCCGTAACGTTCCGGGCCTAGCTAGGACCATTCCCCTGCATGGAACGCCCGATGCCTGAACTGCCCGCGGTCGACGCCCTCCATCTCCGCAACCCCGCCGCCCTGTTGCTGGACCAGGTCTCGCGGGAGCTCTCGCCGGAGGATGGCATGTTCCACGGCAATGCCGAGCACTACCTGAGCTGCGGGGCATCGGCCTACAACGTCATCTCCGCCGCCCTGGACCTGTCGGGCGTCCGGCCGCGGTCCATGCTGGATTTCGGCGCGGGCGCCGGGCGGGTGACGCGCTGGCTGCGGGCGGGCCATCCGCAGGCCGCCATCGCCACCACGGATATCCGCCCCCGGGACATCGCCTTCTGCCAGGCCGCCTTCGGCACCCGCTCCTGGCTCTCCGGCATCGACATCGACCGGCTGTCCGCGCCGGAGACCTACGACCTCATCTGGGTCGGGTCGGTCATCACGCACCTGTCCGAGGAGAACTCGCTCCGCCTGATGCGGAAGCTGTTCTCCTGGCTCAATCCGCTCGGCCTCCTCGTGGTCAGCCTGCATGGCCGCTTCGTGCAGCACCGGGCGGCGCAGTTCGACCATTACGGCGTGGGCGCCGGGCGCTGGGCCGACATCGAGCGGGACTACGCGGCGCGCGGCTTCGGCTATGCGGACTATCCCGGCCAGGAAGGGTACGGCATCTCGCTGTGCTCGCCCGCCTGGATGGCCGCGGCGGCCGAGCGGGTCGCGGGCGCCAGGGTCGTCCTCTTCAGCGAGCGCGCCTGGGACGGCCACCATGACGTGGTGGCGCTGCAGAACCGGCCGGTGACGGGACAGTCCGGCTGACGCCCCGCGGCCGGGCGGCGGCGGCGGCAGCCCCGTCCGGCCGATTTCCGGATGAGGCTGTGGCCAGCCCCGCCGGCCGGTGTCTATGCTGCCTCCCTGCAACGCAGGGGCGCGCCGATGCAGCCGCCCCGCATATGGGAGAACAACCAAGAATGACGCGACGCCCCCTGCTGGCGGCGCTGCTGGGCCTGTGTGCCCTGTCCGCGCCGCTGTCCCGCCTCTCCGCCCAGACCGCCGACCGCCCCTTCCCCGACCGCGCCATCAGCCTGGCCACCGGCTACGCCCCCGGCGGCTCCACCGACATCGCCGCCCGGCTGCTGGCCGAGCGGCTCGGCGTGCACCTGGCCGGCCCCGGCGGCGAGCCGGCGCGGGTGGTGGTGGAGAACCGCCCCGGCGCCGCCGGCGTCGTCGCCAGCGAGTGGCTGCGCCGCCAGCCGGCGGATGGCCACACCATCATGCTGGTCGAATCCGGCTCGCACGGCATCGCCCCATCCGCCCTGGTGGGCGGCACGCGCTACGACCCGGTGAAGGACTACACCCAGCTCGCCGTGCTCGGCACCGGGCCGCTGGTGATCATCGCCAGCCCGGACTTCCCGCCGCGCGACGCGAAGTCGCTGCTCGCCGCGCTGCGCGAGGCGCCGCCCGAGAGCATCACCTACGCCTCCTCCGGCGTGGCGACGCCCAACCACCTGGCCTCGGAGATGCTGGCGCTGACGCTCGGCGCGCGCTTCGTGCACGTGCCCTACCGCAGCGGCGGGCAGCAGGTGCAGGCCATCCACCAGGGCCAGGGGCAGTGGGGGGTGGCGGTGCTGGCCTCGGCGGCCGGGCAGATCCGCGGCGGGCTGGTGCGCCCGATGGCGCTGACCGCGCCCGAGCGCTTCCCCACCTTCCCCGAGATCCCGACCCTGGCCGAGAGCGGCCTGCCCGGCTTCGACCTGCAGACCTGGAACGTCATCCTCGGCCCGCCGGACATGCCGCCCGCCGTGGTGGCGCGGCTGAACAAGGCGATCAACGCGGCGCTGGGCGAGGAGGCCTTCCGCAACCGGCTGATCGAGACCGGCGTGGCGCCCTGGCGCCAGGCCAACAGCCCGGCCGACGCCCGCGCCTTCCTGGAGCGCGAGGTCGCCAAGTTCAAGGACGTGGTGCAGCGCACGGGGGTGAAGCTGGAGCAGTAGGGCGGCGGGGCGGGCGGCGGCGCCACACGCCGCTTCCGCCCATGGCCCCGGATGCTCTAAACCCCGGCCATGACCGTCCTCGCCATTCGTGACCTGACCATCCGCATCGCCGGCCGCCCGCTGCTGGAGAATGCCGAGCTGATGGTGGACCCCGGCCGCAAGATCGGGCTGGTGGGGCGCAACGGCGCGGGCAAGTCCACGCTGCTGCGCGCCATCACCGGCCAGTTGCAGCCCGATGGCGGCGAGATCCGCCTCTCCGCCCGCGCCCGCATGACGCATGTGGCGCAGGAGGCGCCGGGCGGCAGCCAGGACCTGCTGGAGACGGTGCTCGCCGCCGACACCGAGCGCGCCGCCCTGCTCGCCGCGCTGGAGACGGAGAGCGATGGCGCGCGGCTGGCCGAGATCCACGAGCGGCTGATCGCCATCCGCGCCGACAGCGCCCCCTCCCGCGCCGCCATCGTGCTCTCCGGCCTCGGCTTCGACGCGGCGGCGCAGGCGCGCCCCGTGGGCGAGTTCTCGGGCGGCTGGCGGATGCGCGTGGCGCTGGCCCAGGCGCTGTTCCTCGAGCCCGACATCCTGCTGCTCGACGAGCCGACCAACCACCTCGACCTCGAGGCCACCATCTGGCTGGAGGGGTGGCTGGCGCGCTTCCCCGGCGCCGCCATCGTCGTCAGCCACGACCGCGGGCTGCTGCAGCGCTGCGTCGATTCCATCGCCCATCTCGACCGGCAGAAGATCACCCTCTACCCGGGCGGCTTCGACAATTTCGTGCGCATCCGCACCGAGCGCGCGGCGCAGCTCGCGGCCCAGGCCGAGAAGGTGGCGGCGCAGCGCGCGCACATGCAGTCCTTCGTGGACCGCTTCCGCGCCAAGGCCACCAAGGCCCGGCAGGCGCAGTCCCGCCTGAAGGCGCTGGAGAAGCTGCCCGAGATCGAGACGGTGGTGGAGGACGCCCCCACCCGCTTCGCCTTCCCCGAGCCCTCCGAGCTGGCACCGCCGATCCTCGGCCTCTCCCGCGTCGCCATCGGCTATGACGGGCGGCCGATCCTGCGCGAGCTGAACCTGCGGCTGGACCAGGAGGACCGCGTGGCCCTCCTCGGCGCCAACGGCAACGGCAAGTCCACGCTCGCCAAGCTGCTGGCCGGGCGCCTTGCGCCGCTCGCGGGCGAGGTGCAGCGCGACCGGCGCCTCAAGGTCGGCTACTTCGCGCAGCACCAGGCGGAGGAGCTGGACCTTGCCGGCACCCCCCTCTCCCACATGCAGGAGGCGCTGGGGCCGAAGGCCACCGAGACGCAGTGCCGCGGCCAGCTCGCCCGCTTCGGGCTGGACGAGGAGCGCGCCACGACCAAGATCGGCGCCCTTTCCGGCGGCGAGAAGGCGCGGCTGCTGCTGGCGCTGTGCACGCGCGACGCCCCGCACCTGCTGATCCTCGACGAGCCGACCAACCACCTCGACATCGACGCGCGCGACGCGCTGGTGAAGGCGCTGGCCGGCTTCGGCGGCGCCGTGGTGCTGATCACCCACGACCCGGACATGGTGACGCTGGCGGCCGACCGGCTCTGGCTGGTGGCCGATGGCAAGGTGACGCCCTTCGAGGGCGACCTCGACGACTACCGCGCCCACCTGGCCGAGCGCGCCCGCGCCGCCCGCGCCGCCGCCGGCGGGGGCGCCGCCGATGCCGGCGCCACCCGGCGCGACGAGCGGCGCGAGCGGGCCGAAAACCGCCAGGCCCTCGCCCCCCTGCGCCAGCGCGTGGCGAAGGTGGAGGCCGAGATGGCGAAGCTCCAGAAGGAGGCCGCGCTGCTGGAGCGCAAGCTCGGCGACCCGGACACCTATGCCCGCTTCAAGGCGGAGGACATCGCCTGGGCCACCCAGCGCCAGGGTGCCATCGCCAAGCAGGTGGCGGCGCTGGAGGAGGAGTGGCTCGAACTGCAGGAGAAGCTGGAGGCCGCCTGAAGGCGGCCTCCGCCCCGCCGCCCTACCGGCCGCGCTGGTTCTCGATGGTGTTGTGGGTGGTCCGCTCCGGCGCGGCGTCGGTCGCCCCCGGCCGCCGGCGCTCGATGTCGCCGGGGCTCTGGCCCTTCGGCCCGCCATGGGCGTGGCCGCGGCTGCCATGCGGCGCGTCGTCGGTGGGCCGGCCGAGCTGCGCCGCGGCGTCGGGGTCGAGCGACAGGCGCTGCGCCATCTCCGCCTCGTCCACGCAGGCATCGGCCGCCTGCGCGGCGGGCATGGAGAGCCGCACGACGCCGCCCTCCAGCCCGGCCACCGTGCTGCGCGGCAGGTAGCGGTGCCGCCCGCCCGCCGTGGGGTCGTTGCGGGCGAGCTTGATGTAGTCGCCCTCCACCCGGTCCACCACGCCGAAGGCCTGGCCGTCGCTGCCCACCACGGGCATGTGGTCCTGCACCTCGCCCTGCTCGATCTTCGCTGCGTTGACCATCCGGATTCTCCCTGTTGCCGCGGCCATGGCGGCGCTTCGGATCGAAGGTCCCGCCCGTGCAGCACACTCTCGCGCAGGCGGGTCTGCGCCGGGCCGCGGATCAGGGAGGAAACGGCGCCCCCCCGCGCCGGTTCCGGCAAGGGCCCTCGCCACCGCCCCTCTTTCACAGCCCTTTTCCACGGAGCAGCGCATGACCCCGCCTCCCGGCCCCGACCGGCTCCACCGCGCGGAGGCCGCCCTGGTGCTGGCCCTGGCGGGCGTGTTCCTGCTGCTGGGGGCGCTCTTCCTGGCCGCGCCCGGCGTGGGGGCGGCGCTGTTCGGCCTTCCCGCCCCGGGCGCCGAGGCGCTGGCCTGGGTGCGCACGGTGGCGCTGCGCGACCTGGCGCTCGGCCTCTACCTCGCCGGGCTGTGGTGGCTGGGCAGCCGGCGGGGGCTGGGGGTGGTGCTGGCCGCCACGGTGGTCATCCCCCTGGGCGACATGCTGATGGTGTTCCTCTGGCATGGCGGCGCCACGCCGTGGCTGCTGCCGCACGCGGCCAGCGCCCTCGCCACCGCCGGGTTGGGGGGCTGGCTGCTGCGCCGGCCGCGAGGGCTGCCTCCCGGCCCGGAAAAGGTGGAGAATTCTTCACATGAAAGGCGGTTCACCCGGCGGTGAAGCCTTGCCTATGGTGGCCGCCGAGAACGAGAACCGCAGGGAAACGTCGCCGGGACATGCCCGCCCACCTCCGCGCAGGCCCGCATGGCTGAGGCACAGCACGCCTTCCGCAGCGCCGTCAGGGCGCGCGGGCGCGCGCCCGTGCGCCGCTGGACCCTGCGCGGCACCGGCCGTTCCTCCGAGGGTGCCCGACAACCCGCGTGACGCCGCGCGCGCCTGAACCCGGCGCCGCGCCCACCCCTGCCTCCCCTCGACCTCACCGCAGCGACCGCGCGGCCGCCCCGCCCTGCGTCCCGGCTTCACGTGCCGGGCCCTGGCGGGCGCGTGGCCGCCTGCGCGCCGCCCACCGGGAATGACTGTCCATGCTGGAGAATCTGGCGCTCGGCTTCGATGTCGCGCTGTCCTTCCAGAACCTGTTCTTCGCCTTCCTCGGCGCGCTGATCGGCACCGCCATCGGCGTGCTGCCGGGGCTCGGCCCCACCGCCACCATCTCCCTGCTGCTGCCGCTGACCTTCGGGCAGGAGCCGGTGACGGCCATCATCATGCTCGCCGGCATCTACTACGGCGCGCAGTATGGCGGCTCCACCACGGCCATCCTGCTCAACCTGCCGGGCGAGATCTCGGGCGTCGTCACCGCCATCGAGGGCCACCAGATGGCCAAGCAGGGCCGCGCCGGCGCCGCGCTGGCGGCGGCGGCGATCGGCTCCTTCTTCGCCGGCACCGTCTCCACCGCCGTGGTGGCGGCGGCGGGGCCGGCGCTCACCTCGGTGGCGCTCTCCTTCGGGCCGCCGGAATACTTCGCGCTGATGGCGCTCGGCCTCGTCGTCTCCTGCGTGCTGGCGCAGGGCAGCGTGTTCAAGGCGGTGGCCATGGTGGTGCTGGGCGTCATGCTCGGCCTCGTCGGCACCGACATCCAGACCGGCCAGCAGCGCTTCACCTTCGGCGTGCCGGAGCTGGCGGACGGCATCAACTTCGTGGCGCTGGCCATGGGGCTGTTCGGCGTCTCCGAGATCATCCTGAACCTGATCAACCCGGAGAACCGCGAGGGCACGGTGGCCAAGCGCGGCCGGCTGTGGCTGACGAAGGAGGAGTGGCGCTACGCCGCGCCGGCCAGCGTGCGCGGCACGCTGCTCGGCACCATCCTCGGCATCCTGCCCGGCGGCGGCGCCTCCATCTCCTCCTTCGGCTCCTACATGCTGGAGCGCAAGATCACCCGCCGGCCGGAGCGTTTCGGCAAGGGCGCCATCGAGGGGCTGGCGGGGCCGGAGAGCGCCAACAACGCCGGCGCGCAGAGCGCCTTCATCCCGCTCCTCACCCTCGGCATCCCGTCGAACTCGGTGATGGCGCTGATGGTGGGCGCGCTGATCATCCAGGGCATCCAGCCCGGGCCGCGCATGATCGAGGCGCAGCCGGAGCTGTTCTGGGGCCTCATCGCCTCGATGTGGGTGGGCAACCTGATGCTGCTCATCATCAACCTGCCCATGGTCGGGCTGTGGGTGCAGCTGCTGCGGGTGCCCTACAAGTTCATGTACCCGTCGATCCTGGTGTTCTGCTGCATCGGCGCCTACAGCCTGAACAACAGCGTGTTCGACATCTACGTGATGATCGGCGCCTCGGGGCTGGGCTACGTGCTGACGCGGCTGGGCTGCGAGACGGCGCCGCTGCTGCTGGGCTTCGTGCTGGGCCCGATGATGGAGGAGCATCTCCGCCGCGCCATGCTGCTCTCGCGCGGGGACTGGATGACCTTCGTCGAGCGGCCGATCAGCGCCTCGCTGCTGGCCGTGGCGGCGATCGCCCTGGCGCTGATGATCTCGCCCTCCATCCGCCGCAAGAAGGACCAGGCGCTGGCCGAGGAAGCCGCCTGAGCCGGGCGCTGGGCCGGGGCGCGCCTCCGGCGCGGCGCCCCTTGGCGGCGGCGCCCGGCCATGGGATTGAGCGGACAACGCCAAAGCCCCATGGGAGAGGGAACCGCCGCCATGCAACGCCGCACCTTGCTGCTTTCGGGGCTGCACTCGGGCCTCGCCGCCACGGCCCTCGCCGCCACCGGCCTCGTCGGCACCGGCCTCGCCCGGCCGGGGCTGGCCCGCGCCCAGGCTGCCACGCCGCTGCGCATCATCGTCCCCGCCCCGCCCGGCGGCCCCACCGACATCCTGGCCCGCGCCCTGGCCGAGCGCGCCCAGCCGGCGCTCGGCCGCCCCGTGGTGGTGGACAACCGCGCCGGCGCCGGCGGCATCATCGGCACCGAGGCGGCGGCGCGCAGCGCGCCGGATGGCGACACCATCGTGCTCGGCCACAACCAGACCCATGCCAGCAACCAGGCGATGATGGCCCGCCTGCCCTACCATGTGTCCGAGAGCTTCGCCCCCGTGGCCAAGCTGGCCACTGTGCACCACGCACTGGTGGTGCCGGCCAGCTCCCCCTCCGCCACCCTCGCCACGCTGATCGCGCGCGGGAAGCAGGGGCGGCTGACCTACGCCTCCTCGCAGGCCGGCTCGGCCAGCCATGTCATCGCCGAGACGCTGGTGCGGCGGGAGAAGCTGGACGCCACCCACGTGCCCTACCGCGGCGCCGCGCCGGCCGCGACCGACACGGTGGCCGGCATCGTCGATTTCTACATCGCCACCTTCCCCTCCGTCGCCGGGCTGGTGCGGGACGGGCGGCTGCGCGCGCTGGAGATCGGCGCCCCCGCCCGGCTGGCGGACTTCCCCGACGTGCCGACGGCGGCCGAGGCGGGCGCGCCCTACCTGGCGGTGGATGCCTGGTTCGGCCTGTTCGCCCCCGCCGGCACGCCGGACGCCGCCATCCAGCGCATCGCCCGCGCCATGCTGGACGCGCTGGGCGAGGCGGAGGTGGAGGCGCGGCTGATGGCCGCCGGCTTCACGCTCGACCCGCTGCTGCCCGCCCCCTTCGGCGCGTTCCAGCGCCAGGAGATCGCCCGCTGGGCGGAGATGGTGAAGCTCACCGGCGTGACGATGGAGGGCTGAGGCGCCCCAGGGACGGAAGCCAGGGGCGCACGCCAGGGACACAGCCAGGGCGCGGGAGGCCTGGGGCGCGCCCCGCCCCGCTCCAGCCTCCCTTTGCCGTCATGCGCGCAATGCGGCCATGGGCGGTGGCGATCCGCGCCACCCCCTGCTATACGGCCAGCCGCAGAAACCGCCGGCCCCCGCTTCGGCGGCGAGAGGGATTCTGGATCATGGCGCGACGCCGGCAGCTCTATGAAGGCAAGGCGAAGGTCCTGTTCGAGGGGCCGGAGCCCGGCACCCTGGTGCAGTACTTCAAGGATGACGCGACGGCCGGCAACGGCGCCAAGAAGGGCGTCATCACCGGCAAGGGCGTGCTGAACAACCGCATCAGCGAATACCTGATGACGCGGCTGGCCGAGATCGGCGTGCCGACGCACTTCATCCGCCGCCTGAACATGCGCGAGCAGCTGATCCGCGAGGTGGAGATCATCCCGCTCGAGGTGGTGGTGCGCAACGTCGCCGCCGGCAGCCTGGCCAAGCGCCTGGGCCTCCAGGAAGGCACCCGCCTGCCGCGCTCCATCGTCGAGTACTACTACAAGAACGACGGGCTGCAGGACCCGATGGTCTCCGAGGAGCACATCACCTGCTTCGGCTGGGCCTCCACCCAGGATCTCGACGACATCGTGGCGCTGACGCTGCGGGTGAACGACTTCCTCTGCGGCCTGTTCCTCGGCGTCGGCATCGTGCTGGTGGACTTCAAGCTGGAGTTCGGCCGGCTCTACGAGAATGACGAGATGCGCATCGTCCTGGCCGACGAGATCAGCCCGGACAATTGCCGCCTGTGGGACGCCAACACCGGCGAGAAGATGGACAAGGACCGCTTCCGCCGCGACCTGGGCAAGGTCGAGGAAGGCTACCAGGAGGTGGCGCGCCGCCTCGGCATCCTGCCCGAGGCCGGGCTGCGCGACCTCAAGGGCCCCGAGGTGATGCAGTGACCCCCTCCGCAGCGGAGCAGACCATGAAGCTGATCGTCACCGTCATGCCCAAGAACGGCGTGCTGGACCCGCAGGGCAAGGCCATCGGGCACGCGCTCGGCACGCTGGGCTTCGAGGGCGTGGGCGAGGTCCGCACCGGCAAGGTGATCGAGCTGGAGCTGGCGGGCAGCGACCCCGCCGCCGCGAAGGCCCAGGCCGAGGAGATGGCCCGCAAGCTGCTGGCCAACACCGTCATCGAGAGCTTCAAGGTGGAGCTGGCCTGAGGGCCGGCCCCGCCCGGCGGCCGGAGTAGGGCACGGATGGTCAAGGCCTCCCTCTTCCTGATGGCCCTGCTCACCGTGCTGATCGGCATGGGGCTGCGCTGGCGGCAGGACCGGCTCAACCCGGTCCGTGCCGAGGGCCGCGCCGAGAGTCGCGCCCGCGCCCGCCGCCCCGGCCTGCTCGCTCGCGGCAAGGCCCGGCTCGATCTCTGGATCACCGCCGCCGCCATCGCCTCCGTCGCCACCATCCTGCTGATGGGCGGCCTGCACTGGATCCGGGTCTGGCTGCAATGAGCCGCGCCCGCGCCCTCCTCCCACCTTCGCGCGCCGAGGCCGTCACGCCATGAACGCCGTCATCCTCCTCTTCCCCGGCACCAACCGCGAACGCGACATGGCCATCGCGCTGCACAAGGCCACGGGGCGCAAGCCCGCCATCCTGTTCCACCAGGAGACCAGCCTGCCCGCCGGCACCGACCTGGTGGTGCTGCCCGGCGGCTTCTCCCATGGCGACTACCTGCGCTGCGGCGCCATGGCGGCGCGCTCGCCCATCATGCCGGCGGTGCGGGACTTCGCGCAGAAGGGCGGCCATGTGCTGGGCGTCTGCAACGGCTTCCAGATCCTCACCGAGGCCGGGCTGCTGCCGGGCGCGCTGCTGCGCAACGCCTCGCTGCGCTTCCTCTCGATGGACTGCCACCTGCGCGTCGAGACCACCCGCAGCCCCTTCACCGCGCGCTGGCAGAAGGGCGAGACCTTCCGCGCCCCCATGGCGCATGGCGACGGCAACTACTTCTGCGATGACGAGACCCTGGCGCGCCTCCAGGCCGAGGACCGCGTCGCTTTCCGCTACGCCACCGCGCAGGGCGATGCCACGGCCGAGGCCAACCGCAACGGCGCGCGCGACAACATCGCCGGCATCCTCAGCGAGAACCGCCGCATCCTCGGCATGATGCCGCACCCGGAGGATCTGGTGGACCCGCTGATGGGCGGCACCGATGGCCTGCCGCTGTTCGAGAGCATCACCGAGGCCCTGGCCACCGCCTGAGCCGGGCGCGGCGGGCGCGCCCCGCCGCCCTCAATCCTCGCCGTCTTCTTCCTCTCCGGGCGCCCCCGCCACCTCGAAGGCGGCCACCACATGCGCCAGGTTCACGGTGGCGCGGGGCCGCCCGGTGCGGGCCAGCAGCACCGGCTCCGGCACCACCACCCCTTCCGCCTCCGTCTCCATCAGCATTTCCACGTCGAGCAGCACCTGCCCGCCGGGCGAGAGGTGCACCGCCTCGATCCGGCTGATCAGCATGGTCTGCCCGGTGGATAGCAGCAGGCCGAACTTCCACTCGTCGGCCAGCATGCGGCCGGCGAACCATGCCGGCATCACCTCGCCAAGACGCAGGTCGTCGGGCCCGTCGATGGTTGTCCAGCTCTCGTCCATGCACAACCTTAACTTGTGCTTTATGGCGGAACAATGCCCCCATCTTGGGCATTCCAAGACATTTTCGCAGCTTCCCGCCCCAATCCGCGTTGTCCACGCATCGCCACTGACCAAGGACACGCCTCATGGGCCAGAAGACCCTGCCAGAGCTTTCCGAGCGCATGCGCCAGATCGACATCGCCATGCTCGCCACCCACACCGAGGGCGGCGCCATTGCCAGCCGCCCCATGAGCAACAATGGCGACGTCGATTATGACGGCCACTCCCACTACTTCTCCTATGGCGATGCCCGCACCGTCAGCGACATCGAGGGCAATCCGAAGGTCACCCTCTCCTTCCAGGGGCCGAAGCGCTTCGCCGTCGCCGTCGAGGGCAAGGCCACGCTGATCCGCGACAAGGCCGCCTTCCGCGAGCACTGGACGCCCGAGCTGGACAAGTGGTTCGAGCAGGGCATCGACACGCCCGGCATCGTGCTGATCCGGGTGGATGCCGAGCGCGTCCACTACTGGGACGGCACCGAGCAGGGCGAGCTGACCCCCTGAGCCGCGCCTTCT
>NZ_JCACVY010000146.1:0-11344 GCF_058833935.1 Roseomonas sp. TS2
TGCCCGGCGCGGCGCTCGCCCAGCCGGCGGTGCCCCCGGTGCTCGCCACCACCGCCATGATCGGCGACCTGGCGCGCCGCATCGGCGGCGGACGAATTGCGCTGGACGTGCTGATGGGCGAGGGGGTGGACCCGCATCTCTACAAGCCGACGCGCGGCGACATCGCCCGGCTGCTGAAGGCCGAGCTGGTGCTCACCAACGGGCTGCTGCTGGAAGGGCAGATGACCGGCGCCTTCGAGCGCGTGGCGCGCGCCGGCAAGCCGGTGGTGGCGGTGGCCGAGTCGCTGCCGCCGGAGTTCCTGCTCTCCCCCGAGGGCGCGGCCGGGCACCACGACCCGCATGTGTGGATGGACCCGCAGGCCTGGTCGCGCGCGGCGGCGCTCATCGCGCAGCACCTCACCACGCTGGAGCCGGCGGACGCTGCGGCGTTCGCGCGCAACCTCGCCGACCTCCAGGCCGAGCTGGCGGCGCTCGATGCCTGGGCGGAGCAGGCCATCGCCTCCATCCCGGCGCGGCAGCGGGTGCTGGTCACGGCACATGACGCCTTCAACTACTTCTCGCGCCGCTACGGGCTGGAGGTAATGGGCATCCAGGGCCTCTCCACCGAATCCGAGGCCGGTCTGCGCCGCATGGAGGAGCTGGTGGCGCTGCTGGTGGAGCGCGGCATCCCCGCCGTCTTCGTCGAGAGCTCCGTCTCGGACCGCAACGTGCGGGCGCTGGTGGAGGGCGCGGCCGCGCGCGGCCACCGCGTCGTCATCGGCGGCTCGCTGTTCTCGGACGCGATGGGCGCGCCCGGCACCTATGAAGGCACCTATCCCGGCATGATCGACCACAACGTGACGACCATGGTGCGGGCGCTGGGCGGCGAGGCGCCGCCGCGCGGCTTCGCCGGCCGGCTGGCGGAGGCCCGGTGAGCATCGCCCCGCCCGCCCTCGAGGTGCGCAACCTCTCCGTGGCCTACCGGGAGGCGCCGGTGCTGCGCGGCGTCAACTGGCGCGCGCCTGCCAGCGGCCTCACCGCCATCGTCGGGCCGAACGGCGCCGGCAAGTCCACGCTGCTGAAGGCGGCGCTGGGGCTGGTGCCGCGCCTCGCCGGCGAGGTGCGCTTCTTCGGCCAGGAGCTGCGGCAGGCGCGCCGGCGCATCGGCTACCTGCCGCAGCGCGCCAGCGTGGACTGGGACTTCCCCGCCACCGCCCTGCAGGTGGCGGCCATGGGCCGCTACCCGCGCGTCGGCTGGTTCCTGCCGCTGCCGCGCGCCGAGCGGGAGCGCGCCCGCGCCGCCCTGGCCGAGGTGGGCATGGCCGATTTCGCCGGGCGGCAGATCGGCCAGCTCTCGGGCGGGCAGCAGCAGCGCGTCTTCCTCGCCCGCGCCCTGGCGCTGGAGGCCGATCTCTACCTGATGGACGAGCCCTTCGCCGGGGTGGACGCCGCCACCGAGCGCGCCATCATCGACGTGCTGCACCGGCTGGGGCGGGAGGGGCGCGCGGTGATCGCGGTGCATCACGACCTCGCCACGGCGCCGCAATACTTCCAGCATGTCTGCCTGCTGAATGGCGGAGTGGTCGCCGCCGGGCCGATGGAGACGACCTTCACGGCCGAGAACCTCTCGCGCACCTATGGCGGGCGGCTCAGCCTGCTGGACGAGGCGGCGCTGCGCCCGGCCGCCGCCCCGCCGGCCGGCCGGCCGCTGCGGGCCGTGCCATGATGGAGGCGCTGTTCCAGGCGCTGACGCTCAGCGGCGGCTACAATGCGCGGGTGGTGGCGCTGGGTTGCGCCGCCTTCGGGCTGGCGGCCGGGGCGCTGGGCTGCTTCGTGCTGCTGCGCGGCCGCGCGCTGATCGCCGACGCCGCCGCGCACGCCACCCTGCCGGGCCTCTGCCTCGCCTTCATCCTCGCCGCCGGCATGGGCTGGAACCCGCGCAGCCTGCCGCTGCTGATGGGCGGCGCGGCGGCCACGGCGGCGCTCGGCGTGCTGGCCGCCGGCGCGCTGGCCCGCGGCGGCCGGCTGCGGGACGACGCGGCGATGGCGCTGGTCATCTCCATTGGCTTCGGCATCGGCGTGGCGCTGCTCTCGGTGGTGCAGTCGCTGCCGGTGGGCGGGCAGGCGGGGCTGTCCAGCTTCATCCTCGGCCAGGCGGCGGGGATGAGCGCGGCCGATGCCTGGCTGATCTTCTGGCTGGCCCTGGCGGCGCTGGCGGCGGTGGCGGTGCTGTTCCGCCCCCTCGCCGTGCTCTGCTTCGACGCCGATTTCGCCGCCGCGGCCGGGCTGCCGGTGCGCTGGCTCGACCTCGCCCTGCTCGGGCTGATGCTGGCCGTCACCGTGGCCGGGCTGCGCGCGGTGGGGCTGATCCTTGTGGTGGCGCTGATGGTGGTGCCCGCCGCCACCGCCCGGCTGAGCACCGAGCGCCTCTCGGTGATGGTGCCGCTGGCCGGGCTGCTCGGCGCCTTCGCGGCCTGGATGGGGGCGGGGCTTTCCGCCGCCGCGCCATCGCTGCCCACCGGCGCCACCATCGCCCTGGTGGCCTGCGCGCTGTTCCTGCTGGCGCTGCTCTTCGCGCCGGCGCGCGGGGTGGTGGCCTTCGCGCTGCGCCAGCGCCGGCTGCGCCAGGAAGCGGCGATGGAGGCACGATCGGCATGACGCTGTTCCTGCAACTCGATTTCGCGGCGCTCTCGGCGGCGGTGCTGGCCTGCCTGGCCTGTGGCCTGCTCGGCAATCTGCTGCTGCTGACGCGACAGAGCCTGCTGGGCGATGCCATCAGCCATTCCGTGCTGCCGGGGCTGGTGATGGGCTTCATCGTCACCGGCACGCGCGCCACCCTGCCGATGGTGCTGGGCGCCATGGCCGCCGCCGTGCTGGCCGCGCTGCTGATCTCCCTGATCCGCCGTCTGGCGCGGCTGGAGGCGGGGGCCGCCATGGGCGTGGTGTTCTCCGGCATGTTCGCGCTGGGGCTGGTGCTGATCGAGGTGAGCGGCGCCCGCTCCGTCGATCTCGACGTGGACTGCGTGCTCTACGGCCAGCTGGAGGCGCTGATCTGGCCAGCCGCCACCGGCCTTTCCTCGCTGTGGGACCCGGTGGCGCTGGCCGACATGCCGCAGGAGACGCGCACCCTGGCCGGCGTGCTGGCGCTGACGCTGGCCGGCCTCGCCCTGCTGTGGAAGGAGCTGCGGCTGGCGGCCTTCGACCCGGACTTCGCCGCCAGCATCGGCTTCGCGCCGCGCGGCCTGTCGCTGGTGGTGCTGGTGCTGGTCTCGGTGGCCTGCGTGGCGGCCTTCTGGGCGGTGGGGTCGATCCTGGTGATCGCCGCCCTGGTGGCGCCCGCCGCCATCGCCCGCCTGCTGACCGACGATTACCGCCGCCAGTTCCTGCTCTCGGCCGCGGCGGCGGTGCTGATGGGGGCGGGTGGCTATGGCGCCGCCATCCTGGTGCCCTGGCTGCTGGGCCTGGGCCACGGGCTGAACGCCGCCGGCATGATGGCCGTGGTCGCCGGCCTGCTGCTCGCGCTGGCCTGGGCCTTCGGGCCTTATGGGCGGGTGCGGCGCGTCAGTGTGGCTTGAGGAAGAACCTTCTTTTTCTGAAGAAAAAGAAGCAAAAAGACTTTGTCAGTTTGGCGCCGCGCCCAACGTCAGCGCGGCGCCAAACTGATAGAAGTTTTTTGGTCCTTTTTTTCAAAAAAGGACGTCTTCCTTACGCTGCCTTCCTCCGGCTGCTGACGCGCGCCTTCTCCGGCGCGTTCTCCACCCGCCCGCGCCGCTGCTGCTTCAGCACGTCCTCGATCCAGGCATCCAGCCGCGCCGTCTCGGCCTCGGCCTCGGCGCGGTCGGGGTAGGCGCCCTCGAAGCGCAGCGAGAGCCAGCGCCAGGCGACGAGGCGCTTGTGCACCTTCTCCGCCCGCTGGAGTTCCTCGCCCGAGGCGCGCTCCGGCGACGGCAGCCGGCCGGCGAGCGGCGGCATCACCGGCCGCCCCGCGCCGTGGTCCACCGCCCAGCGCGCCAGGCGGGTGATGCCGTTGTCCCGCTCGTCCACCGGGCACATGGCGTAGGTCCAGCGGTCCAGCAGCGAGAGGTTCGCCACGCCGTCGATGGCCGAGGCGATGGCCATCTGCTGGGTCAGCTCGGCCAGGCGGTAGTTCGGGTCGTCCTTGCGCAGCACGGCGCGCTGGATGCGGGCGAGCACGCCGAACAGGCTGTCCGTGCCGATCTCCTTGGCCACGGCGGCGATGATGTCGGCATCCGGCTGCACCTGCGGGCGCAGCTCGGGGGGCGGCGCGTGCGGCGCATCCAGCAGGGCGCGCATCGCCTCCGGGTTGCCGGCGCCGGCCAGCACGGCGACGACGCCGCCCTCATGGTGGCCGTAGCGCCCGGCGCGCCCGCCGATCTGCTTGATCTCCTGGCTGTTCAGGTCGCGGCGCTCCTCGCCGTCGAACTTCTTCAGCGTGGAGAAGATGACGCGGCGGATCGGCAGGTTCAGCCCCATGCCGATGGCGTCGGTCGCCACCAGGATATCGGCCTCGCCGGAGCGGAAGCGGGCGGCCTCGGCGCGGCGCACCTCGGGGGAGAGCGCGCCATAGACCACCGCCACCTTGCGGCCGCGCTTCACCAGCTCCTCGCGCAGCCCCATCACGTCGCGGCGGGAGAAGGCCACCAGCGCGTCGCCCTCCTTCAGCCCGCCGAGCGGCACGGGGGTGGTGGAGGCGTGCAGCGGGCCCTTGCGCTGCAGCGAGATCTCCTCGACCTCGTCGCCGCACAATTCGGCGATGCGCTTGACCATCGGCACGCATTCCGGCGCGCCGAGCACGAAGACCTCGCGCGCCGGCACGCCCATCAGCGCCGCCGTCCAGGCCGCGCCGCGGTCGCGGTCGTGCAGCAGCTGCGCCTCGTCGATGATGGCGACATCCACCGGCGTGTGGAACGGGCACATCTCCACCGTGGCGGCCAGATGCTTGCTGCCAGGGGCCAGGATGCGCTCCTCGCCGGTGGAGAGCGCCGCCTCGACGCCGCGCGCCGCCAGCGCCTCGCGGAACTCGTGCGCCAGCAGGCGCAGCGGCGCCAGGGCCAGCCCGCTCTCGGCCCGGGCCAGGCGGTCGAGCGCCGTGTGGCTCTTGCCGCTGTTGGTCGGGCCGGTGACGATGACGATGCGGCGGATCATCGCCCGCGCCGTGGCGAAGTGGGCGGCGTAGCGGTCGAGCGCCGCGGCGCGGGCCACGGCGGCGTTGGCCACCTTGCCGCCACGCCCAGCGAGGGCCGCGGCACGCGCCAGCCCCTGCTCGGTGCCGCCGCGCTGCGGCGCGCGGCCGGAGCGGTCGCCCTGGCGGCTGTCATTCTGGGCGCGCTCGGCCTCGCGCCAGCCGGCCACCTCGGCGCGCAGCGGCTTCAGCTCGGCGGGGTCGAACTCCCAGCGCTCGCGGCCGCCGGATTTCGGCAGGCGCAGCTTGCGCGCCACCGGCAGCAGCCCGGCGGCCACCCAGCGCAGCGCCTCGCGCTCCGTGCAGCCGAGCAGGCCGGGCAGCGCCTCGATGCCGACGAGGCTGCGCTCCCACTCGCGCAGGCGCTTCACCTCCTCGCGGCGCTTCTCGCGCGCATTGGCCTCGGCGGCGCGCAGCTCCTGGCGGCGGCGCTCCTCGACATGCGCGGCGGCGCGGGAGAAGCGGGCGCTCTCGCTCTCGTCCAGCCCGTGCGCCTCGGCCACGGCGCGGGCCAGGGCGGCGTGCCGCTCGGGCGAGAGGGCGGTGCCGGTGACATCCACCAGCTCGGCCTCCACCGCCTCCAGCGCGGCGCCGGGGCGCGGCGCGGCGTTGCGCAGCCGGGTACGGATGGCCGCGTCCAGCGCCGCGCGCAGCCGGTCCTCGGAGGGCTCCGGCTCGTCGATCGTGGCGGCGGCGGCCTCGGCCTCGGCGCGGCGGGCCCAGACCTCGCCGGCGCGGTTGGCCATGGCCACCATCGCCGAGGCCCAGCCCTTGCGGCGCACCTGGCACAGCGCCTCACGCACCGCTTCGGCATCGGCCGGCAGGCGGCGGGCGACAAGGCGGATGAGCTGCGGCATCTCGCGCTGCTCCACCCTCAGGCCCGCCGCCAGGATGGCCGCTTCCGCCGGGTTGGCGGGGGGCAGGGTGTCGTCATGCATGCGCGGTGAAATCCTCTCGAAGCGGCCCCGAACAGGGCAAGGTGCCTGACATATCGGAAACGGAACCCTCAATGCCAATGCCTGTCCTGCGTGCAAGCTCCTGGCCAGGGGCATGGCACATATCAGGCCAGGGCGGGGCAGGTTACGAATTTTCAACAGCAATTCCGCGTGCAAGGGCCGCGCAACCCTGCCGGGCAGGGGGTGTTCACCGCTTCGGGACCGGCAGAAAGGGGCGAGGACGGTGTGGAACGCGATTCCCTATTGCGGCGCGGGGCCTGTGCCGGACGCGCTGTGGAGCCGCTGGAACCTTGACCCCATCCTGCTGAGCGCCCTGGCGCTGCTGCTGGGCTGGGCCGTGCTGCGCCCGCCGGGGCGCCCCCGGCACGCGGCGCTGGCGGGCTGGGCGGTGCTGGTGCTGGCCTTCGTCTCGCCGCTCTGCGCGCTCAGTTCGGCGCTGTTCTCGGCGCGGGTGGTGCACCACGTGCTGCTGGTGGCCGTGGCGGCGCCGCTGCTGGCCCTGGCCCTGCCTTCTCCGCGCCGCAACCTCTCCCTCGGCCTGGCGGTGCCGGCGCATATCCTGGCGCTGTGGCTGTGGCACGCGCCGCCGCTCTACGCCGCCGCCCTCTCCTCGCATGCGCTCTACTGGGCCATGCAGGCCAGCCTGCTCGGCACCGGGCTGTGGTTCTGGGCCGCCGCCCTGGCGCGGCGCGAGACACCCCTGCCCTATCTGGCCGCGCTGCTGACGATGATGGCACAGATGGGCCTGCTCGGCGCGCTCATCACCTTCGCTCCCGGCGCGCTCTACCTGCCCCACCTGGAGACGACGCAGCCTTGGGGCCTCTCGCCGCTGCAGGACCAGCAGCTCGGTGGCCTGATCATGTGGGTGCCGGCCAGCCTGGTCTATCTCGGCGCCGCCCTGCTGCGCGCGGCGGAAGGGCTGCGCGAGCCGCGCCGGGGCGCAGCCTGATGCCGGCGCCCGAGGCCGCCTGGCTGAAGGCCGCCCATATCGCCTTCCTCTGCGTCTGGTGCGCCGGGCTGGTCTTCCTGCCCGGCCTCTTCGCCGGGCGCGCCCGCCAGCCCGACCAGCCGACGCTGATGCTGCTGTGGCGCTTCACCTGGGTGGGCTACCGCGTGGTGCTCTCGCCAGCCGCCGTGCTGGCCATCGCCACCGGCACCGGGCTGATCTTCGCCTACCAGGTCTTCGTGCCGTGGCTGTTCCTGAAGCTCCTCGTCGTCGGCGCCATGGTGGCGCTGCACATGTACTACGGCCTGGTGCTGGCGGAGCTGGCCGAGCCGGAGCATTGCTATCCGCGCTGGCGCTCGGCGGCGCTGGCCGTCGCCGCCAACCTCCTCATCCTCGGCGTGCTGCTGCTGGTGCTGGGCAAGCCCGAGATCGGCCCCGATGTCTTCCCGGACTGGCTGCTGCAACCCGGGAAGGGACAGGAGCTGTTTCAGTCGTCGCTCGAGAGCATGAGGCCGATCTGATGCTCGAACACCAGCTTGCCGCCATGCCAGCCCGCCAGCCCGACGAAGAAGGCCGCCAGCAGCGAGAGGAACAGCCCCCAGGGCAGCGGCGTGATGTCGGCCCCCGCCAGGCGCAGGCCCCAATTGGCGCCGGCGATGGAGAGCAGCATCACGGCGGCGACGAAATGCGTCCAGCCCGCGCTGTGGCGGCGGATGCCGCGCACCAGCAGCAGCTCCGCCGTGCCGGAGAGCCCGGCCAGCAGGCCGAGCCAGAAGGCGAAGCCGCTGGCCCACAGCCCGGCCCGCACCCAGAAGGGGTCGGCGGTCCACCAGTAGAACACGTCGCAGCCGAGGGTGGCCATGATCAGCGCGATGGGGAAGGCCACCAGCATGGCGTGGATCGGGTGGCCGGCGACGGCCACCTTCGAGCTGACGCCCTCGCTGGTGAGTTCGGGAATCGGGTCGGCCATGCGGTGCGCGCTCCTCTGGCGGGGTATGGCGTGAGCCGTGGTCGGGTCGCTGCTGTAAGCGATGGCGGGCGGCGGGAGTTCCAGCGCGCGGCGCCGGAATGGTTTCGTCGGGCGGCGCCCTCTCTGCTTGGGCGCGCCGCGCCGGCTCTCTCTCGGCGCGCCGCGCCGGGTGCGGCCCTCCTCCTGGCCGGCTGCTCCGGCCCGCTTTCCACGCTGGACCCGGCGGGGCCGGGAGCGGCCTCGGTGGCGGCGCTGTGGTGGGTGATGTTCTTCGTGGCCACCGCCATCCTGCTCGGCGTCTGCGCCGTGGCGCTCTACACGCTGCGGCGGGAGCGGCGCGGGCGCGGGCTGCATGTCGGCCGCTTCGTCGCCGGCTGGGGCGTGGCCTTCCCTGTCACGGCGCTGGCGGTGCTGCTGGTCATAGCGCTGCGCACCGGCGAGGGCATGCTGCCGAAGCCGGGGCCGGAGGGCGCGCTGCGCGTCGCGGCGCGCGGCCAGCAATGGTGGTGGTCCTTCACCCAGTGGGACGCGGCGGGCAACCCGGTGCACAGCGCGGGCGAGCTGCACATCCCGGCCGGGCGCGCGGTGGATGTGCACATCACGGCGGCCGACGTCATCCACAGCTTCTGGGTGCCGCGCCTGACCGGCAAGCTGGACGCCATCCCCGGCCATGAGAACGTGCTGCGCCTGCGCGCCGACACGCCCGGAATCTACGAGGGGCAATGCGCCGAGTTCTGCGGATTGCAGCATGCCCAGATGGATTTCCGCGTCATCGCCCACCCGCCCGAGGCCTACGCGGCCGCGCTGGCGGCGCTGGCCACGGCGCGGCCGGACCCGGCGCATCCCGGCGCCGCCGACTTCGCCGCCAACTGCGCCAGCTGCCACGGCACCGACGCCCGGGCGGAGAGCGCCGCGCCCAACCTCGCCGGCCTCGCGCAACGCGGGCGCATCGGCGGCGGAACGCTGCGGAACGAGGGCCAGGAGAGCGTGCTGCTCTGGCTGCGCCGGCACGAGACGCTGAAGCCCGGCAGCCGGGAGCCCTCCCACGCCGCGCTCGACGACGCGACGCTTGCCCGCATCGCCGGCTACCTGGAGACCGCCCGATGAGCATGACGCCGCCGACGCCGATCCGCCGGCACCGCCTGCTGGAGGCGATCTGGGGCACGCAGCCCGGCCTCGGGCGGCTGGCGGCGGTGAACCACAGCATCGTCGGCAAGCGGTTCATGATGACCGCCTTCGTCTTCTTCGCCATCGGCGGCATCCTGGCGATGCTGATCCGCGCGCAGCTGGCGCGGCCGGGGCATGTCTTCATGCCGCCCGAGCAGTACAACCAGGTCTTCACCATGCATGGCACGGTGATGATGTTCCTCTTCGCCATCCCGATGTTCGAGGGGCTGGCGCTCTATCTGCTGCCGAAGATGCTGGGCGCGCGCGACCTCGCCTTCCCGCGCCTCTCCTCCTTCGGGTACTGGTGCTACCTGCTGGGCGGCGGCTTCATCATCGGCGCCATGCTGGCGGGCGTCGCGCCGGACGGCGGCTGGTTCATGTACACGCCGCTCTCCTCCTCCACCTATTCGCCGGGCATCAACGCCGATGTCTGGCTGCTCGGCATCACCTTCGTCGAGATCTCGGCGATCAGCGCGGCGGTGGAGTTCACCGCCACCATCCTGAAGCTGCGCGGCGCCGGCATGGCGCTGCGGCGGATGCCGATCATCGCCTGGTACTTCCTCGTCACCGCCGTGATGATGCTGGTGGGCTTCCCGCCGCTGATCCTGGGCAGCATCCTGCTCGAGATCGAGCGCGCCTTCGGCCTGCCCTTCTTCGACCCGGCGCGCGGCGGCGACCCGCTGCTGTGGCAGCACCTGTTCTGGCTGTTCGGCCACCCGGAGGTCTACATCATCTTCCTGCCGGCGGCGGGGGTCATCTCCACCGTGCTGCCCGTGTTCGCGCGGCACCGGCTGGTGGGCTACAACGCCATCGTGCTGGCGCTCATCGCCATGGGCTTCCTCAGCTTCGGGCTGTGGGTGCACCACATGTTCGCCGTCGGCATCCCGCACATGGCGGTGGGCTTCTTCTCGGCCGCCAGCATGGCGGTGGCGATCCCGACGGCGGTGCAGATCTTCGCCTGGCTCGCCACGCTGCTGAAGGGCCGCCCGCGGCTCGACCTGCCGATGCTCTATTTGCTCGGCTTCTTCTTCATCTTCGTCAATGGCGGCCTCACCGGCGTCATGGTGGCCGTGGTGCCGTTCGACTGGCAGGTGCATGACAGCTACTTCGTCGTGGCGCACCTGCACTACGTGCTGGTGGGCGGCTTCGTCTTCCCGCTGATGGCCGGCGCCTACTACTGGATGCCGCTGGTCACGGGGCGGATGCCGATCTACCACCTCGGCCGCGCCGCCTTCTGGCTGATCTTCGTGGGCTTCAACCTCACCTTCCTGCTGATGCACCTGACCGGCCTGCTCGGCATGCCGCGCCGCGTCTATACCTACCCCGCCGGCATCGGCTGGGACTGGCTGAACCTGCTCTCCTCGGTGGGCGGCTTCCTGACGGCGATCGGCTTCGCGCTGTTCGCGGTGGACATGCTGATGCAGCGCCGCTTCGGCCAGCACGCGCCGCGCAATCCCTGGGGGGCGGAGAGCCTGGAATGGTCCCTCCCCCTGCCGCCGCCGAGCTACAACGCCGCCAGCCTCGGCCCCGTGGAGAGCCGCGACCCGCTGGCGGACCGCCCCGATCTGGGCCGCGAGCAGGCCGCCGGGCAGCACTACCTCGCCACGCCGCGGCATGGCTGGATGGAGACGCTGGGCGTCGAGGCCGTCAGCGGCCGCCCGGACCAGCTCATCCTGCTGCCGCAGCCCAGCCTCGTGCCGCTCTGGACCAGCCTCGCCACCGCGCTGTGCTTCCTCGCCGTGCTGCTGAAGCAGTACTGGCTGGTGGGGGTGGGCGTGCCGCTGGTGCTGGGCTGCGCCCTGGCCTGGCTGTGGTCGATGGGCCTGCGCGAGGACCCGGCGCCGGTGCCGATCGGCCATGGCGAGAGCGCCCTGCCGCATCCCGGCGTGGCCTCGCAGCCCGGCTGGTGGGGCATGGCGCTGCTGCTGCTGGCCGATGCGGCGCTCTACGCCTCGCTGCTGTTCGGCGCGCTGTTCCTGTGGGTGGTGGCGCCGGGCTGGCCGCCGCCGGCGCTGCTCGGCTTCTCGCCCTCGCTGATCCTGCTGGCGCTGGCGGGGCTGCTGGGGGCGCCGCTGGCGGGCGCGCTGGGGCTGGCGGCGCTGCGGCGCGGGCGCGTGGGCGCC
>NZ_JCACVY010000147.1:0-11235 GCF_058833935.1 Roseomonas sp. TS2
CCTGTCCGCCGGACGCGGCCATCGCCCAGGCCTATGGCACGCGCTCCGTGGGGCGGGCGCGGCGCCTCGGGTTCCGCCGTGGCGGCCAGGATCAGCTCGCGGGCATCCTCCGGCGCGGTCTGCGGCAGCGGGATTAGGCCGGGGTTGGTGCCGCGCGATTCCGTCTCCACCGGCCCGATCTGGATGGCCAGCGGCCGGCGGGAGAGCGCCGGGCCGAGCGCCACGAAGCTGCCGCGCGGCAGGTCGCGGAACATCTCCGCCTGGCGGCGCTCCATGCCCAGCAGGTCGGCGGCGCGGGCCATGTCGATGTCGAGGAAGGTGCGGCCCATCAGGAAGTTGCTGGCCTCGGCCGCCACGTTCTTGGCCAGCTTGGCCAGGCGCTGCGTGGCGATGATGCCGGCCAGCCCCCGCTTGCGCCCTCGCGACATCAGGTTGGCCATGGCGCCGAGCGAGGCCCGCCGCGCCTCGTCCGACACCTCGCCGGCGGCGGCGGGGGCGAAGAGCTGCGCCTCGTCCACCACGACGAGCATCGGCGACCAGTGGTCGCGCTCGGCATCGAACAGCCCGCCGAGGAAGGCGGCGGCATGGCGCATCTGCCCGTCCGCGTCCAGCCCCTCGAGGTTCAGCACCACCGAGACGCGGTGCGCCCGCACGCGGTCGGCGGCGCGCTGCAAGGCGCCTTCGGTGTGCTGGGAGGCGTCGATCACCAGATGGCCGAAGCGGTCGGCCAGGCTGACGAAGTCGCCCTCCGGGTCGATCACCGCCTGCTGCACCCAGGGGGCGGACTGCTCCATCAGCCGACGCAGCAGGTGCGACTTGCCGGAGCCGGAATTGCCCTGCACGAGAAGACGGGTGGCGAGCAGCTCCTCCAGGTCGAGCATCCCCGCCTGCCCCGCCGTCGTCCTGCCCATGTCGATGCCGACCGTCATTCCACTGTCATCCCGGGCTCCGCCTGTTCAGGGCGCGGAGCTATAGCGGATCGGGGCGCGCGGGGCACGGCGCGGGGCGCGGAAAATGCGGCCCTACGCCTCCGGCCCGGCCCATGGCCGCCGGCCGAGCGGTGCGGAGAAGCGGAGCAGGTAGCCATCCGGGTCCTGCACCAGGAACTGCCGCACGCCGAGCTCGGCTTCCCCGGCCCGGTACCATTTCTCCTCGGGCGGCATGAAGAGCGGCCAGCCCTCGTGCTCCAGCGCCTCCAGGACCGGCGCGAGGGCGGGCACCGTGATCTCCAGGTTCAGCCCCCGGCCAAGCGGCGCCTCCAGCGGGCCGGTGATCCAGTTCCTTCCCCTGCCCCGTTCCTCCAGCATGACCTGCGCGCCGCCGCGGTCGAGACAGGCGAAGCCTTCCTCGGTCCGCGCATAGGCCACCCGGAAGCCGCACAGGTCGCGCCAGAAGCGCAGGCTGGCCCCGAGGCTGGCGACCAGCAGCTCGGGCACCAGGACGGCGCGGGGGAAATCCTCTTCCGGTGCGGCGGGCATGGCGTGCGCTCCTGGCCCCCGGCGCGGGAGCAGCCCATCTGCGCGGCCCCGGCGCCGGGCGTCAACTCAGAGGAAGCCGATCCACCGCCCCGCCAGCACGGCGAGCGTCCAGACCAGCAGCGAGAGCAGCGCCGCCACGCGCAGCGCGGCGCCCGTCTCGCCCTCCGCCAGGGCGCGGCGCCAGGGGGCGCCGCGGTGCAGCGCCAGTGCGTTCAGCGTGCCGGCCAGCACCAGGGCCAGCTTGACCTGGAAGGCGGCGTTGGCGAGATAGGCGCCGGGCGAGACGCTGAACAGCAGCAGCCCGGTGAGCAGCGCGAAGCCCAGCCCCCACCCCGCCATCCGCGCCAGCGGCCCGGCCAGATGCGGCAGCGGCACGCCGCGGAACACCCCCAGCAGCCGCAGGTCCAGCGTGGCGATGGCGCCCAGCAGCACCCCAATCGACAAGATGTGCGCCGCATTGGCCAGCGGATAGGCGATGGCCGAGCGCCGCAGCGCGGCACCCGGCCAGGCCGCCAGGGCCTCGATCCATTCCAAGGCCGCGCCCTCAGTTGCCGCGGATGCGCTCCGGATAGATGTCGTAGATGCGGTCGGCGGTGCGCAGGCGCACGGCCTTCATCCGCTTCTCGTCGCCCTCGCGGGCGCGGTTACCGATGGCGGTGATGCTGTCGCCAACCTTCGCCGAGCCTTCGGCGAAGCCCGCCCGCTGGGTCTGCGAGGGATTGCCGAGTTCCACGGTCCAGACGCCGTTATCCGCGGTCTCCACCCGCAGGGTGGGGTGCGGCGGGCCGATCCGCACCTCGCGGACGGTGCCGCGCAGCTCCATCTGCTCCGATTCCGCCCAGGACCAGCCATGATGCGCGGCCGCCCCGGAGGCGCCGAGCACCATCATCGCGAAGCCACCTGCCAGACGTGGCAGCAGCCGGTTCGTCGCCATGTCTCTCCCTCCCGTTTCCCGGCCGGACGGAACCTGTCCGGCCAGGCTTATCTGGGGCGGCGGCGGCTCATGTCGACAGGGGGCGGGGGCGCAGCGTGCCCAGCGCCACGCCGCCCAGCACCAGCGCCATGGCCACGGCGTGGTAGGCATGCAGGCTCTCGCCCAGCAGCGTGGCGCCCAGCGCCAGCGCATAGGCCGGGATCAGGTACATGGACATGCTGGCCCGGGCGGCGCCGACCTGGCTGACGACGCGCGCGAAGGCGCCATAGGCCCCCACCCCCGCCACCAGGCCGAGGAACAGCATGCCCCAGACCGCCCGCACGCCCAGATGCGGCACGCCGAGGCTGGACCATTCCAGCAGCATCAGCGGCGCCATGCCGAGCGCGCCGCCCGCCGCCACCGCCCACAGCAGCAGCAGCGGCGGCAGCGCCACCGGGCGGTGCCGCAGCAGCGCCGTGTAGCCGGCCCAGGCCAGGATGGCGAAGAACATCAACGCGTCGCCCGGGTTGAACTCCAGCCGCAGCAGCGCGGCAAGATCGCCCCGGAAGGTGGCGACGGCGATGCCGGTGAAGGCGCAGGCGATGCCCGCCACGACGGAGAGCCGCAGCCGCACCCTCCAGACCACCCGCTCGATCAGCGCCACCAGCAGGGGTGACATGGCGGCGATGAGGGCGATGTTGCCGGCGCTGGTATAGGCCGCCGCGCCATATTGCGGCGCCACGCTGACCACGCCGCCCAACAGCGCCAGGAGCGCCAGCACGCCGGGCGGCGCCTGCCGCAGCGCGCCCTGCCGCAGCGGCGCCCACACCACCGGCAGCAGCACCAGCGCCGCCACCAGCCAGCGGCCGAAGCCCAGCGTCACCGGCGGCACGGAGCCGCTCAGCCAGCGGGCCGCCACCATGTTGCTGGCGAAGAGCAGCGGCGCGCAGAGGAACAGGAACACCAGGACCCAGCGTGGCCCGGAGGGGCTGTTGGCGAGCGATGATGCCAGACGCATGGCTGTGGCCTCGGCGTTGATCCGTGGCCACAGGGTAGGGAATTTGCGTCAGGCGTTCTTACCGAAATAGGCGGCGGCGGGGGCGCGATTCAGAAGCCCCTTCTGTCTTTTCCCGAAAAACAGAAGATATTTCCGCGCTCACGCCCCGGAGAGGCAGGCTGTTCCGCAAAACAGCCCTGCCTCCCCGGCCTCAAGCCGGGCGGAACTCGGCTTCGACCGCATCCATGGCCCAGTCCACCCAGGGCAGCAGGGCGCGCAGGTCGTCCGTCTCCACCGTGGCGCCGCCCCACAGGCGCAGGCCGGGCGGGGCATCGCGATAGGGCGCCACGTCCAGCCCGGCCCCCTCGGCCTCCAGCCGCGCGGCGAGGGATTTCGTGGCGCGGGCCTGGGTGGCCTCGTCGAGCGCGGCGAACCACGGCGCCACCAGCTTCAGGCAGATGGAGGTACAGGAGCGGGTCTCGGGCCGCTCGGCCAGGAAGGCGAAGCGGTCCTGCCCCGCCACCCACGCCGCCACCGTGGCGAGATTGGCCTCGGAGCGCGCCACCAGCGCCGGCAGGCCGCCGATCGACTCCGCCCAGCGCAGCCCGTCCAGCGCGTCCTCGACGCAGAGCATGGAGGGGGTGTTGATGGTGTCGCCCTGGAAGATGCCCTCGATCAGCCGGCCGCCCTTCGTCAGCCGGAAGATCTTCGGCAGCGGCCAGGCGGGGCTGTGGGATTCGAGGCGCTCCACCGCGCGCGGCGAAAGGGCCAGCATGCCGTGCGCCGCCTCGCCGCCCAGCACCTTCTGCCAGGACCAGGTGACGACATCGAGCTTCCGCCAGTCCAGCTCCATGGCAAAGGCGGCGGAGGTGGCATCGCAGATGGCGAGCCCCTCGCGCTCCGCGGTGATCCAGCCGGCATCGGGCAGCCGCACACCGCTGGTGGTGCCGTTCCAGACGAAGACGCAATCCCGTGCCGGGTCCACCCGCGCGAGGTCGGGCAGCTGGCCGTAGGGCGCCTGGATCAGCCGCACATCCGGCAGGCGGAGCTGCTTCGTGATGTCGTTGGCCCATTCGGCGGAGAAGCTTTCCCAGGCCAGCACATCCACCCCGCGCGGCCCCAGCAGCGACCACAGCGCCATCTCCACCGCCCCCGTGTCCGAGGCCGGCACGATGCCGAGGCGCCAGCCCTCCGGCATGCGCAGCACGGAGCGGGACAGGGCGATGACCTCGGCCAGCCGCGCCTTGGGGTCCTTCGCGCGGTGGCTGCGGCCGAGCAGCGCGCCCTCCAGCGCCACCAGCGACCAGCCCGGCCGCTTGGCGCAGGGGCCGGAGGAGAAGCACGGATTGGCCGGGCGGCGGGTCGGCTTGGGGTGGGGCTGCGCCATGCGATCGGGACTCACTGCTTCAGGAAGGCGGGGCGGGTTTGCGCCCGCCGGCCGCCACGATCAAGCGGGCGGCAGCACCACGCTGCCGCGGGCGTAAAGCACGGCGTGCCCGCCCATGCGGATACGCTCCCCCGCCCGCTCGCACCACAGCGTGCCGCCGCGCGCGCTGGCCTGCCGGCAGACCAGCCGCTCCCGCCCCAGCCGCTCCGCCCAGAGCGGCACAAGCTGCACATGCGCCGCCCCCGTCACCGCATCCTCGTTGATGCCGACGCGGGCGGCGAAGTAGCGCGAGACGATGTCATGCACCCCGTCATCCCCCGGCGCGGTGGCGATGACGCGGGAGCCGGCGGCGCCGGGGTCCGGCAGGGTGGCGATGCGGTTGTGGTCCGGCGCCAGGGCGCGCACCGTCTCGGCCTTGTCGAACAGGCAGATCCAGTCCCGCGCCTTCCACACCTCGCGCGGCACGGCGCCGAGGGCGGCGGCGAGGCCCTGCGGCGCGCAGGCGGCGCGGCGCGGCGGGTTGGCCGGGAAGTCCAGCACGAAGCGCTCCCCCTCCCGGCTGACACCGAGGAGGCCGGAGGCGGTACGGAAGCGCAGCGCCCCCTCCTGCCCCATCTCGCTGGCCAGGATGAAGGCGGTGGCCAGGGTGGCATGGCCGCAGAGCGCCACCTCGGTGATGGGGGTGAACCAGCGCAGATGCCACTGGCCTGGGCCATCGGGGACGAAGAAGGCGGTCTCGCTGAGATTGTGCTCGGCCGCCATGGCCTGCATCAGCGCATCCGGCAGCCAGGCATCGAGCGGCACCACGGCGGCGGGGTTGCCGGCGAAGGGGCGCTCGGCGAAGGCATCGACCTGATAGACCGGGACGCTGCGCGGCAGCCGGTCAGGCGGCGGGGTGGTGGGCGGGGGCGGCAGGCTCATGGCGGCTCGGTCCGGGCGTTGTCGCGGCCCAGCTTGCCCGAGCCATGCCGCAGGCGCGAAGGCGGCGCCGCGTCATGCCAGGGTTGCGAGTCGCGCCGGGTCCAGCGTCACCGCATGGTTCAGCGGCCCGTGGCCACGGCCGAGGCCGGGCGCGGAGCGCAGCGCCGCCTGCACATAGGCGCGGCCGCGCGCCACCGCGTCCCGCATCGGCATCCCCTGCGCCAGCCCGGCGGCGATGGCGGAGGCCAGGGTGCAGCCCGTGCCATGGGTGTGGCGGCTGTCGATGCGCGGGCTCTCGAAGGTCTCGATGCCCTCGGCGGTGGCCAGCACGTCGACCAGCGTCTCGCCCGGCAGGTGGCCGCCCTTCAGCAGCACGGCGGGGGTGCCCATCGCCAGCATCCGCCGCGCCGCCGCCTTCATCTCCGCCACGGTGGAGACCGTCTGGCCGGTGATGACCTCGGCCTCCGGCAGGTTGGGCGTCAGCAGGGCGGCGAGCGGCAGCAGGCGGCGGCGCAGCGTCTCCACCGCCTCCGGCGCCAGCAGGGCATGGCCGCCCTTGGCCACCATCACCGGGTCGGCGACGAGCGGGATGCCGCGCCCATGCGCCGTGACCGCGTCGCACACCGCCTCGATGGTCGGCACATCGGCCAGCATGCCGGTCTTCAGCGCGTCGGCGCCGATATCCTCGAGGCTGAGGCGGATCTGCAGGCGGATGAAATCGGGCGGCACACCATGGACGGCATGGACGCCCAGCGTGTCCTGCGCCGTCAGGGCCGTGACGGCGGTGGCCGAATAGGCGCCGAGGGCGGTGCAGGCCTTGATGTCCGCCTGGATGCCGGCGCCGCCCCCGGAATCGGAGCCGGCGATGATGAGGACGCGCCCCCGCATCACGCGCCGCCCTCCACCGTGGCGTCGGGCGCGGGGCGCTCGGCCACGGCGCCGGCGGCGGCGCGAGCGCGGATCAGCGCGGCCAGGCCCTGCACCGTCTCCTCCACCAGCGCCTCCTCCTCCGCCTCGGCCATCACGCGGATCACCGGCTCGGTGCCGCTGGCGCGGATCAGCACCCGGCCGCGCTGGGCGAGCCGCGCCTCGGCGGCGGTGATCGCCTCCTGCACGGCGGCGTCCTTCAGCGGACTCACGCCGGCGTAGCGGACATTCACCAGGCGCTGCGGCAGCGGCGTGAAGGAGCGGCAGATGGCGCTGGCCGGCCGCCTCTCCTCCGCCAGCACGGCCAGCACCTGCAACGCGGCCACCAGCCCGTCGCCCGTGGTGCCGAAATCGCTCAGGATCATGTGGCCGGACTGCTCGCCGCCGAGGTTGCAGCCCGTCTCGCGCATCCGCTCGGAGACGTAGCGGTCCCCCACCTTGGTGCGCAGCAGCTCCAGCCCCTGCCCCTTCAGGAAGCGCTCCAGCCCGAGATTGGACATGACGGTGGCCACCACCGCCTTGCCGTGCAGCCGCTTCTGCTTCGCCCAGGACTGCGCCACCACGGCCAGGATCTGGTCGCCATCGATGATCTGGCCCTTCTCGTCGGCCAGCACCAGCCGGTCCGCGTCGCCATCGAGGGCGATGCCGAGATCGGCGCGGCGCTCGCGCACCAGCTCCGCCATGCGGGCGGGGGCGGTGGAGCCGCATTCGCGGTTGATGTTGAAGCCGTCCGGCGCAACGCCCACCGGCACCACCTCGGCGCCCAGCTCCCACAGCACGGTCGGCGCCACCTTGTAGGCGGCGCCATTGGCGCAATCGACGACGATGCGCATGCCGGAGAGGCTGCGGCCCTTGGGGAAGCTCGCCTTCACCGCCTCGATGTAGCGGCCCGGCGCATCCTCCAGCCGGCTGGCGCGGCCGAGGCGGGAGGGGCCGACGAGCTGGGCGGAGAGATCGCCCGCCATCAGCGCCTCGATCTCCGCCTCCTCGGCATCGGAGAGCTTCAGCCCGTCGGGGCCGAACAGCTTGATGCCGTTGTCCTCGAACGGGTTGTGGCTGGCCGAGATCATCACGCCGAGATCGGCCCGCAGGGAGCGCGTCAGCATGGCGATGGCGGGCGTCGGCAGCGGCCCGACCAGCACCACATCCATGCCCGCGCCGACAAAGCCCGCCGTCAGCGCCGGCTCCAGCATGTAGCCCGAGAGGCGCGTATCCTTGCCGATGACGACGCGGTGCCGGTGGGCGCCGCGATTGAAGAAGCGGCCGGCGGCCTGGCCGAGGCGCAACGCCGTGGAGGCGTCCATCGGCGCCCGGTTGGCGACACCCCGGATGCCGTCCGTGCCGAACAGGCGGCGCACCGCTTCACTCATGCCGGGCTTCCTCTCCAATCCCCGTGGGTTGCTGTAGCGGCGCCGGGAGGCCGCGCGCAAGCGAGGCCGCCCTCAGCCCAGCTCGGCCGCGGCGCCGTCGGTGCAGGCCCGCCACATGCGCAGCGCCTGCACCGTCTCGGCCACGTCGTGCACACGCAGGATGCTGGCCCCCGCGCTGGCCGCGGCCTGGGCGACGGCCAGGCTGCCGGCCAGCCGCCCGGCCGCCTCCTCCACCCCCGTCACCTGGCCGATGAAGCGCTTGCGCGAGGCGCCGACCAGGATGCGGCAGCCGATGCCCGCCAGCAGCGGCAGGCGCTGCATCAGCAGCAGGTTCTGCGCCCCCGTCTTACCGAAGCCGAGGCCGGGATCGATGGCGATGCGCCCGCGCGGGATGCCCAGCGCCTCGGCCGTCTCCACCCGCTGGCGCAGGAAGCGGGCCACCTCCAGCACCACATCGGCGTAGTTCGTCTCCTGCTGCATGCGGCGCGGGTCCAGCACCGGCATGTGCATCAGCACCACCGGCGCCCGTGCCTCCTGCACCACCCGGATGGAGGCGGGCTCCTGCCGCAGCGCCGTGACGTCGTTGATGATCTCGGCCCCCGCATCCAGGGCGGCGCGCATGGTGGCGGGGTGGCGGGTGTCCACGCTCACCACCGCCGCCTTGGCCAGTTCCCGCACCACGGGCAGCACCTCGACCCGCGCGCCGCCATTGGAGAAGCTGTCGGGCGTGGTGTTGAGGATGCCCATCACCAGCGGGCGGTCGTTCGGCAGGCCGGCGAAGGGCAGAGGGCGGCGCGTCAGCGGCGGCAGCAGCGCCTCCCAGCCATCGCCGGGCAGTTCCGCGACGGGGTGGATGCCGAGGTCCCGCCCCTCCTCGATCAGCCGCGCCAGCGGGAAGGCGGCGGGGCCGCCGGCCAGCGGCAGGGCGTACCCGTCGCGCACCGCCTGGAGTGCCACCGGCCCGTGCAGCAGGCCGGCCGGCTCGATCCAACGTTCGACCATCTTCCCGTCCCTCGCGACCGGCCAAAGAAAAAGGGCCCCGTCTCCGGAGCCCTTTCCTTATCGCAGCTTCCCGCCGCAGGACCAGGGGCGCCTCAGGCGCCCGGCTGCGGCGCCGGGTTGCCGAAGCCGCCCGGCCGCGTCGGCCGGCCGGAGCTGGGCACGCTGCCGCGGCCGGCGGCGGTCGGCTCGTCGGGGCGGTTGCGCACCACCGGCTCGCCCTTGATCACCTGCCGGATCTCGTCGCCCGAGAGGGTCTCGTATTCCAGCAGGCCCTTGGCCAGGGCGTGCAGCTCCTCGATGTTGGTCTGCAGCGTGTGCTTGGCGCGGGCATAGGCGTCGTCGATGATCGCCCGCACCTCGCTGTCGATCTCCCGCGCGGTGGCCTCCGAGACGTTCTTCGACTGCGTCACAGAGTGGCCGAGGAAGACCTCCTGGCTGTTGTCGCCATAGGCGATCATGCCGAGCTTCTCGCTCATGCCCCACTCGGTGACCATCATCTTGGCCTGGTTGGTGGCCATCTTGATGTCGCCCGAGGCGCCGTTCGAGACCTTGTCGGCGCCGAAGATCAGCTCCTCGGCGACGCGGCCGCCCATGGCCATCGCCAGCTCCGCCTTCAGCTTGCTCTTGTGCTTGCTGTAGCGGTCGCCCGCCGGCAGGGACATGACGAGGCCCAGCGCCCGGCCGCGCGGGATGATGGTGGCCTTATGCACCGGGTCGCATTCCGGCTCGTGCAGGGCGACGAGGGCATGGCCGGCCTCGTGATAGGCCGTCATCTTCTTCTCGTCGTCCGACATCACCAGGCTGCGGCGCTCGGCGCCCATCAGCACCTTGTCCTTGGCCATCTCGAACTCGTGCATGCCGACGGTGCGGCGGCCCGAGCGGGCGGCGAGCAGCGCCGCCTCGTTGACGAGGTTGGCGAGGTCGGCGCCCGAGAAGCCCGGCGTGCCGCGTGCGATGGTCTTGGGATCGACGTCGGAGGCCAGCGGCACCTTCCGCATGTGGACGCGGAGGATCTTCTCGCGGCCCGACACGTCGGGGTTGGGCACCACCACCTGGCGGTCGAAGCGGCCGGGGCGCAGCAGCGCCGGGTCCAGCACGTCCGGCCGGTTGGTGGCGGCGATGAGGATGACGCCCTCATTCGCCTCGAAGCCGTCCATCTCCACGAGCATCTGGTTCAGGGTCTGCTCGCGCTCATCGTTGCCGCCGCCGAGGCCGGCGCCACGATGGCGGCCCACCGCGTCGATCTCGTCGATGAAGATGATGCAGGGGGCGTTCTTCTTGCCCTGCTCGAACATGTCGCGCACGCGGCTGGCGCCGACGCCCACGAACATCTCGACGAAGTCGGAGCCCGAGATGGTGAAGAAGGGCACGTTCGCCTCGCCGGCGATGGCGCGGGCGAGCAGCGTCTTGCCGGTGCCGGGCGGGCCGACCAGCAGCACGCCCTTCGGGATCTTGCCGCCGAGGCGCTGGAACTTCTGCGGGTCGCGCAGGAAGTCCACGATCTCCTCCAGCTCGCCCTTCGCCTCGTCGATGCCGGCCACGTCCTCGAAGGTGACGCGGCCCTGCTTCTCGGTCAGCAGCCGGGCGCGGCTCTTGCCGAAGCCCATGGCCCGGCCGCCGCCGCCCTGCATCTGGCGCATGAAGAAGATCCAGACGCCGATCAGCAGCAGCATCGGGAACCAGGAGAGGAGGTAGTGGAAGAGCGGGTTGACGTCGCTCTCCTCCGGCTTGGCCACCACCCGCACGCCCTTGTCGGTCAGGCGGCTGACCAGGGCGGGGTCCTCGGGCGTGTAGGTGCTGAAGGTGCGGCCGTCCGAAAGCTGCCCCGTGAGGGTGCGGCCCTGAATGGTCACGTCCCGCACCCGGCCGCCATTCACCTCGTTCAGGAAGTCGCTGTAGGCGACCTGCTGGCCGGTCTGGCGGGTGGAGGAAGAAGGTTGAAAGAGATTGAACAGCGCCACGAGCAGCAGCGCCACGATCACCCAGAGCGCCAGATTGCGGCCGAAATTGTTCACCGTGCGGTTCCCATCCGTGTGCCGGCCCGAGGAGGCATCCTGGCCCAGCGCCATGACAAGATAGGGCGCCCGGCACCATTCTGAAACCTTGCCGCGCACGTCATCTTGCACCGGCGTTATTTATAGGCGCACAACGGCCCGCCAAAGGGAGCAAAATCGGCAGCCACCGGCCATCCGAGGCCGAGCGGCGGGACCGAGACCGCCTCCCCGCCCCTCCACAGAGCC
>NZ_JCACVY010000148.1:0-11138 GCF_058833935.1 Roseomonas sp. TS2
GCGGTGGTGGTGAACGCCGCGCGCGGCGGGCTGATCGACGAGGAGGCGCTGATCGCCCGGCTGCAGGATGGCCACATCGCCGCCGCCGGGCTCGACGTGTTCGAGGGCGAGCCGCGCTTCGACCGGCGCTTCATCGGCCTGCCCAACGTGGCGCTGGCGCCGCATATCGGCAGCGGCACGGTGGAGACGCGCGACGCCATGGGCCACCGCAGCCTGGACAACATCGCGGCCGTGCTGGCCGGCCACCCCCCCATCGACCCGATCTGGAGCTGAGCCGCATGAGCAAGCCCGTCCTCCTGCTGACCCGCCGCTTCCCGGATGCCGTGGAGGCCCGCGCGCAGCGGGATTACACCACCATCCCCAACCCGGCCGACGTGCCGATGTCGGGCAGCCAGATCGCCAGGGCGGCGGCGGAGGGCGAGGCGGTCGGCATCCTCTGCGCCGCCGGCGACGCGCTGAGGGCCGAGACCATCGCCGCCCTGCCCGAGAGCGTGAAGGTCATCGCCACCTTCAGCGTCGGCACCGACCATATCGACCTGGAGGCGGCGGCGGCGCGCGGCATCGTGGTCAGCAACACCCCGGACGTGCTGAGCGTGGCCACCGCCGAGATCGCCATGCTGCTGATCCTGACCGCCGCCCGGCGCGGCGGCGAGGCGGAGCGGCTGGTGCGCGCCCGCGCCTGGACCGGCTGGGCGCCCACCCAGCTGATGGGGGTGACGCTGGAGGGCAAGCGCCTCGGCATCCTCGGCATGGGGCGCATCGGCCAGGCCCTGGCGCAGATGGCGCGCGGCTTCGGCATGGAGATCCACTACCGCAACCGCAACCGCCTCCCGCCCGCCGAGGAGCAGGGCGCGACCTACCATGGCGACGACACCGCCTTCCTCGGCGCCATCGACGTGCTGTCGATGCACATCCCCGGCGGCGCCGCGACGCGCCACTGGCTCGATGCACGGCGCATCGCCCAGCTCCGCCCCGGCGCCATCGTGGTCAACACCGGGCGCGGCACCACGGTGGACGACCAGGCGCTCTGCGCGGCGCTGCAATCCGGCCATCTCCGCGCCGCCGGGCTCGACGTGTTCGACGGCGAGCCGAAGATCTTCGAGGGCTACCACACGGCGCCCAACGTGGTGCTGCTGCCGCACCTCGGCAGCGCCACGGTGGAGACGCGCGACGCCATGGGCTTCCGCTGCCTCGACAACCTCGACGCCGTGCTGCTGCGCGGCGAGCCCGCGCCGCACAAGGTCGGCTGACCCCCTTCCTCCTTCCAGGACCACGCCCCGCATGCTGTTCGACTTCGAGACGATCCCGACCCGCGAGGCCTACAAGCTGATGGTCTCGACCATCGTGCCGCGCCCGATCGCCTGGGTGGTGTCGCAGGACCAGGGGGGCGTGGTGAACGCCGCGCCCTATTCCTTCTTCAACGCCTTCGGTGACAATCCGCCGGTGGTGGGCTTCTCCTGCGGCCCGCGCCCCGAGGGCGCCGACGCCCCGGCCAAGGACACGCTGGCCAATATCCGCGCCACCGGCCAGTTCGTCGTCTGCCTGGTGAACGAGGCGATGGGGCCGGCAATGAGCGCCACCGCCACCGACTTCCCCCCCGGGGTGGACGAGCTGGACGAGGTGGGGCTGGAAAAGGCCGCCAGCACCCGCGTGGCGCCGCCGCGCATCGCCCAGAGCCCGGTGGCGATGGAGTGCGAGACCTTCCAGCTCGTGCCCGTCGGCCACCACACGCTGGTGCTGGGCCGGGTGCTGGCGCTGCATGTCCGCGACGACTGCGTGCTGAACGCCGAGAAATACTACATCGACACCCCGAAGCTCGACCTGCTGGGCCGCATGCACGGCCGCGGCTGGTACACCCGCACGCGGGACCGGGTGGACATCCCGCGCACCACCCTGGCGGAGTGGCAGGCCCGGAAGGCCGGCGCCGCCGAGTAGCCGCCCCACGCCGCCTCCCTGGGGCACCGCGGGGCGGGATTGCCTTTGCACCGGCGGGGGGCCGGTGCTAACGCGGCTGAAAAGCAGTCGCAGTCGCGTGTCAATCACAACTCTCCCCTCCCCCCATCCCGTCACCCAGGCCGGCGCCCCGGCGCGGCAGCCGCCCCGGCGGCGCGTGCCGCTCTGGGCGCGCGCGGGCTGGCTCGTCGCCCTGCTGGTGGCGCTGCCCGTGCTGGCGGTGCTGGCCAGCGCCGCCGCCCCCCTGCTCGGCGGCGGCGACAACCAGGTCTGGCACCATATCGCCCGGACCAACCTGCTGCCCTATCTGGGCAACTCGCTGCAGCTCGGCGCGCTGGTGGCGGCGATGGCGGCGGGCACGGGCGTGGTCTGCGCCTGGCTGGTCACCGCCTGCCGCTTCCCCGGCCGCAAATCGCTGGAGGTGGCGCTGCTGCTGCCGCTGGCCATGCCGGCCTATGTCTGCGGCTATCTCTACACCTGGCTGCTGGATGGCGCCGGCCCGGTGCAGACCGCCATCCGCGACGCCACCGGGCTGCGCTGGGGCGAGTACTGGTTCCCCGAGATCCGCAGCCTGCCCGGCGCCGCGCTGATGCTGGCCGCCGTGCTCTACCCTTACGTGTACCTGCTCTGCCGCGCCGCCTTCCTGCAGCAGAGCACCTGCCTGATCGAGGCAAGCCGCACGCTCGGCCTCTCCCTGCCGCGCACCTTCCTGCGGGTGGCGCTGCCGCTGGCCCGGCCGGCGCTGGCCGCCGGCACCGGCCTCGTGCTGATGGAGACGCTGGCCGATTTCGGCACGGTGGACTACTTCGCCGTCCGCACCTTCACCACCGGCATCTACGAGGCCTGGTTCGGCATGGGCGACCGCGGCGCCGCCAGCCAGCTCGCCGCCTGCCTGATGGGCGTGGTGGCGCTGCTGCTGCTGGCCGAGCACGCCTCGCGCGGCGGGCGCCGCTACCACCCCACCACCACCCGCCAGCCGCCGCTGCGGCCGGTGGCGCTGCATGGCGTGAAGGCCTGGGCGGCCACCGCCTTCTGCACCCTGCCGGTGCTGGTGGGCTTCGCCATCCCGGCGGGCGGGCTGCTCTGGCTGATGGTGGAGCAGGGCGACGCGCTGGCGCCGCACCGCTACCTGCCCTTCGCCCGCAACTCGCTGCTGCTGGCCGGCACCACGGCGCTGATCGGCGTGGCGCTGGCGGCGCTGCTGGGCTGGGGGCTGCGGCTCTATCCCTCGCGCCTCTCCCGCATCGCCAACCGGGTGGCGGGGCTGGGCTACGCAGTGCCGGGCTCGGTCATCGCCGTCGGCACGCTGGTGCCCTTCGGGCTGGCCGACAACGCGCTGGATGGCTGGATGCGGGCGCAGTTCGGCCTCTCCACCGGGCTGCTGCTCTCGGGCACCATGGTGGCGCTGGTCTTCGCCTATGTGGTGCGCTTCCTGGCCGTGGGGCAGTCGGCGGTGGAGAGCGGTCTGGCCCGCCTCAAGCCCAGCCTGTTCCAGGCCGCCCGCACGCTGGGCTGCGGCCCGGGCGAGGCGATCCGCCGGGTGGAGGCGCCGCTGGCGCGCGGCGCGCTGCTCACCGCCGCCGTGCTGGTGTTCGTGGACACGATGAAGGAGCTGCCCGCCACCCTCATCGTCCGCCCCTTCGACCTCGATACCCTGGCGGTACGGGTGCACAACCTGGCCTCCGACGAGCGGCTGGCCGAGGCCTCGACGGCGGCGCTGCTGATCGTGGCGGTGGGCCTGGTCCCCGTCCTGGTGCTGGTGAAGGCGATGCACCGGAAGGATTGAAGGCCGGCGGACATCGTCCGCCGGCCCTTGCAGAAAGAAGATGGGGGCCTGGGGGAATTCCTTCCCCCAGGTTTCTTTTTTCTGTCAGACGTTGACCGCCCGCAGGCGGGGCTTCTTGTTCGCCTCGATCAGCTGCTCGTAGACCGAGACATAGTCCTCAGCCATTCGGCGGGCGGTGAAGCGTTGCTCGAAGCGCTGGCGGATGCGGGCGCGGTCCAGCTCCGGAATGCGCGCGACGGCCGCCACCGCCTCATCCTCGTTCTCGACGATGAAGCCGGTCAGCCCGTTCTCCATCACCTCCGGCACGGAGCCGCGGCGCATGGCGATGACGGGCGTGCCGCAGGCCATCGCCTCGATCATGACGAGGCCGAAGGGCTCCGGCCAGTCGATCGGGAAGAGCAGGGCATGGGCGCCGGAGAGGAACTCGGGCTTCTGGCTGTCGTTGATCTCGCCGATGTACTCGACATGCGACTGGTTCATCAGCGGCGAGATCTCGCGGTTGTAGTAGGCGCGATCCGCGTCGTCGATCTTGGCGGCGACCTTCAGCTTGACCCCGGCGCGGGCGGCGATGCGGATGGCGCGGTCCAGCCCCTTCTCCGGCGAGACGCGGCCGAGGAAGGCGAAGTACTTCTGCTCCACCGGCTGCGGCGTCAGCCGGTCGGCCGGCATGCCGTGCAGCACGGTGCGCGCCCAGTTCAGCTTCGGGATCGGCAGGCGCTGGTTGTCGGAGATCGAGACGAAGGGCGTGTGCCCGTAGGTCTCGTAGATCATCTTGAATTCCGGCAGGTCGAGCCGACCATGCAGGGTGGTGAGGAACGGCGTGCGCTGCCGGTCCAGCAGGCCGAGCGGGAAGTAGTCGATATGGGAGTGGATGACGTCGAACTCGCCGGCGCGCTGGGCGATCTGCTCGACCATCTTGTAGTAGTGCGCCACCCAGTCCTTCACGGTGGGGTCGAGGCGCAGCGCCTGGTCGCGCATCGCGGCAAGCTTCGCGGCGGTGACGGAATCGCCGCTGGCGAAGAGGGTGACATCGTGGCCCATGGCCACCAGTTCCTCGGTGAGGGAGGAGACGACGCGTTCCGTGCCGCCATACAACTTGGGCGGCACCGCCTCGAACAGCGGCGAGATTTGCGCGATACGCATGAACGCGATCCCTTTTCTCAGGCAGATCACAGCTTCTATTTGAGTTCGGGCGCGAAAATGTTGAAAATATTTATCGTCGCCTTTACTTCATTGGCGTTATACAAATCCATTATGGCGAAAAGTAGGCTGCCTTGACCGCACCGAGCGCGCCGCGACCCTCCGCCTTCGGCTTCCTCTTCCGCTACGCCCGGCGCCGGCCGCTCGGCCATGCGGTGGTGTTCGGCGCCGTGCTGCTGGCGGTGCTGTGCTCGATTTCCACGCAATACGGGCTGAAGCACCTCATCGACATCGTGGCGATGGGGCCGGAGGCGGCGGCGCGCAGCGTCTGGCCGGCCTTCGCGCTGCTCTGCGCCATCATCGCGGCCGACAACCTGCTCTGGCGCGTCGGCGGCTGGGCAGCGGCGCGCAGCTTCACCGCCGTCACCGGCGACATCCGGCAGGACCTTTTCGCCCATCTCGCCGGCCACACCCCGGGCTACTTCGCGGACCGCCTGCCAGGGGCGCTCGCCGCCCGCGTCTCCGCCACCGCCCAGGCCGCCTTCACGGTGGAGAACACGCTCGCCTGGAACGTGGTGCCGCCCAGCGCGGCGGTGATCGGCGCCATCCTGTTCACCGGCGCCATCCACCCGCCGCTGGCACTCGCGCTGGCCGCCGTGGCACTGGCCATCGGCCTGCTGATGCACCGGCTGGCGCGGCGTGGCGCCGCGCTGCACCGCCGGCACGCCAACAGCGCCGCCGCCATCGATGGCGAGCTGGTGGACGTGGTGGGCAATATCGGCGTCATGCGCGCCTTCGGCGCCACGCTGCGCGAGCGGGCGCGCATCGCGGGGGCCGTGGGCGAGGAGATCGGTGCCCACCGGCGCAGCCTGCTCTACATGGAGAAGCTGCGGACGATCCACGCCGTGCTCACCGTGCTGATGGCGGGCGCCGTGCTGGCTGCCGCCCTGCTGCTCTGGCAGCGCGGCCAGGCCTCGGTGGGGGACGTGGCGCTGCTCGCCACCCTGTCGCTGACCATCCTGCACGGCACGCGGGACATCGCGGTGGCGCTGGTGGAACTGACCCAGCAGCTCGCCCGGCTGGAGGAGGCGACCGGCGCCCTCCTGGTGCCGCACGCGCTGGAGGACCGCCCCGGCGCCGTGCCGCTCCTCCCCGGCGCGGGGGAGGTGCGGCTCGAATCGGTGCACTTCGCCTATCCGGACCGCCCGACGGTGCTGGACGGGCTGGACCTCACCGTGCCGCCCGGCCAGCGAGTCGGGCTGGTGGGCTTCTCGGGCGCCGGCAAATCCACCGTTCTCGCCCTGCTGCAACGCTTCTACGACCCCGATTCCGGCCGCGTGCTGATCGACGGGCAGGATCTGCGCGACGTCACGCTGGAGAGCCTGCACACGGCGCTGGCCGTGGTGCCGCAGGACACCGCCCTGTTCCACCGCACGGTGCGGGAGAACATCCGCTACGGCCGCCCCGACGCGACGGACGAGGAGGTGCTGCGCGCCGCCGAGATGGCGCATTGCCGCGCCTTCATCGAGGCGCTGCCGGAAGGGTTCGACACGGTGGTGGGCAACCGCGGCGTCAAGCTCTCGGGCGGGCAGCGGCAGCGCCTGGCCATCGCCCGCGCGCTGCTGAAGGACACGCCTATCCTGCTGCTCGACGAGGCCACCTCGGCGCTGGACAGCGAGAGCGAGCGCGCCATCCAGGCGGCGCTCGACAGCCTGATGCGCGGCCGCACCGTCATCGCCATCGCGCACCGCCTTTCGACCCTGCAAAATTTCGACAGAATCATCGTGATGAATCACGGCCGGATCGTGGAGGACGGCCCTCCGTCGGAGCTGGCCCGCCGCCACGGACCGTATCGCGAATTGCTGCGCCAGCAGCACTCCGGGAACCTGCCGGAGCTGCCGGAGGCGGCGTGAGGGGAAGCGCGCATGTCGCGACTGGTCGTGGTTTCCAACCGTGTCGCCCCGATCAACGAGGGCGAGGCCACCGCCGGCGGCCTGGCGGCCGGCGTGATGGACGCGCTGCGCCACAAGGGCGGGCTGTGGTTCGGCTGGTCCGGACAGACGGTGCCGGAGGTGGTGCCGCCCGAGAGCCTGCCGCCCGGCCTGCCGCCCGCCGTGGCGCGCAGCGGCCCCGTCACCCTCTACACCACCGACCTGACGCAGCGGGACTACGACGACTACTACCGCGGCTTCGCCAACGGCACGCTCTGGCCGATCCTGCACAACCAGACCGGCCTGGCCCGCTTCGACTGGTCGGAGTTCGAGGGCTACCGCCGCGTCAACGCCCATTTCGCCCGCCACCTGGCCGACCTCGTGGCGCCGGACGACGTCATCTGGGCGCACGACTTCCACCTGCTCTGCCTGGCGGGGGCGCTGCGGGCGCTCGGCCTGCGCAACCGCATCGGCATCTTCCTGCACACCCCCTTCCCGGCGCCCTCCGTGCTGATGACCGTGCCGGTCCATGCCGAGCTGGTGCGCGCCCTCTGCCAATACGACCTGATCGGCTTCCAGACCGAGGCCGACCGCACCGCCTTCGCCGACTATGTCTGCCGCGAGCTGGGCGGCACGGCGCTGGAGGGCGGGCTGCTCGCCGCCGAGGGCCGCCAGATCCGCACCGGCGTCTACCCGATCGGCGTCGATGTCGATGCGCTGCGGGCCGAGGCGGTGGCGGGCGCGGACCAGCCGCAGCTCGCGGCACTCCGCTCCGGCCTCGCCGGGCGGGCGCTGATGATGAGCGTGGAGCGGCTCGACTACTCCAAGGGGCTGCGCCAGCGCTTCGCCGCCTATGAGCGCTTCCTGGCGAAGCATCCGGAATGGCACCGGCAGGTGGAGTATTTGCAGATCGCGCCGCCCTCCCGCACGGATGTGGAGGCCTACCAGGCCATCCGGCGCGAGCTGGAGGGCGAGGCCGGGCGCATCAACGGCCGCTTCGCCGACCTCGACTGGACGCCGCTGCGCTACCTGAACCGCTCCTTCCCCCGCCGCGCCCTGATGCCGCTCTACGCCGCCGCCCGCGTCGGGCTGGTGACGCCGCTGCGGGACGGCATGAACCTCGTCGCCAAGGAATACGTCTCGGCGCAGGACCCGGCCGATCCGGGCGTGCTGGTGCTCTCGCAATTTGCCGGCGCCGCGCGGGAGCTGGATGCCGCCCTGCTGGTGAACCCGCATGACGAGGCGGGCGTGGCCGATGCCCTGGCCCGGGCGCTCGCCATGCCGCTGGCGGAGCGGCGCGAGCGCCACGCCGCCATGCTGAAGGTGATGCGGCACAACAGCCTGGAGCGCTGGCGCGACCGCTTCGTGGGCGACCTGCACGCCCTGCCGCCCCGGGCGCTGGACGCCGCCTGAGGCGCGCCGCTCCTGGCCAGCCGGGCCCGGCCGGGGCAGATTGCGCGCCATGCGCATCTATCTCGCCGGACCCGATGTCTTCCTCCCCGATGCCGCCGCCATCGCCGCCGCCAAGAAGGCCATCTGCGCCCGCCACGGCGCGGAGGGCGTCTTCCCGACCGACCTCATCGAGAGCGCCGCTGCCGACGCGGCGGAGAGCCGCTGGCTGGAGATCTATCTCCGCAACGAGGCGCATATCCGCGCCTGCGACGCGCTGGTGGCCAACCTCACCCCCTTCCGCGGCCCCTCGGCCGATGCCGGCACGGTGTACGAGCTGGGCTTCATGCGGGCGCTGGGGCGGCCGGTGGCGGGCTACAGCAACAGCGGCCAGGGCTTCACCCAGCGCACGCGGCACTTCCTGGGCGCCGGGCTGCGGCCGGGCCCCGGGGGCGGCTGGGCCGATGCCGAGGGGCTGGCGCTGGAGGATTTCGGCTGCCACGATAACCTGATGATCGATGGCGGCATCGCCGCCGCGGGCGGCATCCTCGTCGCGCGGGAGGTGCCGGAGGCGCGCCGCTGGCAGGAGCTTGAGGGCTTCGAGGCTTGCGTGGCGGCGCTGATGCGGGGGAGGCTTGCCCCCTGACGGCACCCGCATGACCGGACCTCCGGCGTGGCAGAGGCGCCGCGACGGAGGGAATGCATGTCACGAATCGCCATCCTGGGCTGCGGCGCCATGGGCTCGGTCTATGCCGGCCTGTTCGCCGCCGCGGGGCACGATGTGCTGGCCATCGATTCCTGGGCCGCGCATGTCGATGCGATGAACCGCGACGGGCTGCGGCTGGAGGGCGCCTCGGGCGAGCGCACCGTGCGCCTCGCCGCCGCCACCTCCACCGAGGGCCAGGCGCCGGTGGACCTGGTGATCCTCGCCACCAAGGCGCGGGACGTGGCCACCGCCGCCCGCGCCATCCCGCCGCTGCTGGGGCCGGAGACCACGGTGCTGACCATCCAGAACGGCCTCGGCAGCAGCGCCGTACTGGCCGGGGCGCTGGGGCAGGACCGGGTGGTGGCGGGCATCGCCGGGGGCTTCGGCGCCTCGCTGAAGGGGCCGGGCCACGCCCACCACAACGGCATGGAGGTGGTGCGCATCGGCGAGCTGGACGGGCCGGCGACGCCGCGCCTCGCGGCCATCGCCGCGATGTGGCGCGGCGCCGGCTTCCGCGCCGAGGCCTGCGACGACATCCAGGCCCTCACCTGGGAGAAGCTGATCTGCAACGTCACCTTCTCCGGGATCTGCGCGCTGACCGGCCTGACCATCGGCGAGGTGATGGCGGACGAGGATCTCTGGCCCACCGCCCGCGCCTGCGGGGTGGAGGCATGGGAAGTGGCGAAGGCGCGCGGCGTCCGCCTCTCGGTGGAGGACCCGGTGGCGCACATCACCGCCTTCGGCCGCAAGATCCCCAATGCCCGCCCTTCCCTGCTGCTCGACCACCGGGCCCGCCGCCGCAGCGAGATCGACGCCATCAACGGCGCCATCCCGCGCGAGGCGGCGCTGGCCGGGCGCGCGGCGCCGGTGAACGCCACCATCACCGCCCTGGTGCGCCAGCGCGAGCGGGACTTCGCCTGACGGAAAGCGTCCTCCGGTCCGGGATAAAACGAAGCCGGGAGGCCTTGCCAGCCTGGCATGGCGCTTCCCGCCGGGGCGCCGCCAGGCCGGCGATGATTTCTCGGAGCCCTTTTCCGGAAATGAACGTTTCCTCGTGTATCCCGCCGGTCGCGCGCAGATGACCAAACAGTCACGCCCCCCCGGGGGGTATTGAGGCAGCTTGCCCCCCACCATGCCCCAACCGACTCCGCCCTCCGCCTTCACGCCGCTCCGCCACCCGGCCTTCCGGCTGCTCTGGCTGGCCAACCTGGCCAGCAACACCGGCATGTGGGTGCAGAACACCGGCGCCGGCTGGCTGATGACCAGCCTCGCCCCCTCGCCCATCATGGTCAGCCTGGTGCAGGCGGCCTCGATGCTGCCGGTCTTCCTGCTGGCGCTGCCATCGGGCGCCATGGCCGACATCGTGGACCGCCGCCGCTACCTGATCTTCGCCCAGGCCTGGATGTGCGCCATGGGCCTGCTCCTCTGCATCCTCACGGCGCTGGGCGTGCTGGGGCCGTGGGGGCTGCTGGCGCTCACCTTCGCCATCGGCGCCGGCAGCGCGATGAACTTCCCCGCCTGGGCCGCCACCACGCCGGAGCTGGTGCCGCGCGCCGATCTCACCCAGGCCATCGTGCTCAACGGCATCGGCTTCAACCTGGCGCGCGCCGTGGGGCCGGCGCTGGGCGGCTTCATCATCGGCCTCGCCGGCACCCAGGCGGCCTTCGCCTTCAACGCCTTCTGCTTCCTCATCCTCATCGTGGCGCTGGTGCTGTGGCGGCGGGAGGCGCCGGCCAGCCGGCTGCCCAAGGAGCACTTCCTCTCCGCCATGCGCGCCGGGGTGCGCTTCGTCGGCGCCTCGCCGGCGCTGCGGGTCATCATCCTGCGGGCGGTGGTGTTCTTCTTCTTCGGCGCCGCCATGTGGGGGCTGCTGCCGCTGCTGGTGCGCGAGGGGCTGGGGCTGGGGCCCGAGGCCTTCGGCCTGCTGCTGGCGGCCATGGGCGTCGGCGCCGTGGGCGGCGGGCTGCTGCTGCCGCGCGCCCGCGCCCGGCTGGACCGTGGCGGGCTGGTGATGGCGGCCTCGCTGCTCGCCTCCGGCGCGCTGCTGCTGCTCGGCCTTGCGCCGCGCCTGGCCCTGGGCGGATGGGCGGCGGCGGGGCTCGGCATGCTGCTCTACGGCGCCGCCTGGATCGGCGCCGCCAGCACCCTGCAGGCGGCGGCGCAGCTCTCATCGCCCGCCTGGGTGCGGGCGCGCGCCATCGGCATCTATCAACTCTCCTTCTTCGGCGCGCTG
>NZ_JCACVY010000149.1:0-11133 GCF_058833935.1 Roseomonas sp. TS2
GGGCCAGCGGCCGGGGAAGGCCTGCAGCAGCACGGCGGGGCCGGGCCGGCCGGCCACGGCGCGGCGCACCGCCTCCAGCCGCGCCGTGTAGAAGGCGGCATAGGCGGCGGCGGCCTCGCGCCGGTCCAGCACCTCGGCCAGCAATCGCAGCGAGGGCAGGGCGCGGCTGAGCGGATTGATGAAGAAGTCGATGAACACCACGAGGATGCCGGCCCGCTCCAGCGTGCGCAGCGCCTCCGCGGTGCCGGGGCGGCGGTGCTGCCAGGCGGCCATCAGCACCAGGTCCGGCGCCAGGGCGATCAGCCGCTCCAGCGGCAGGTCCTCGCCCACCTGCCGGGTCAGCTCCGGCACGGCGTCCAGCCCGGGGAAGCGGGCGGCGAGGGCCGCCATCGCGCCGGGGTCGATGCGCCGCAGGTCGCCGCCCATGCCCACCAGCAGCGGCACCGGGTCGGGGTGGATCAGCGACAGGTTCAGCAGCACGGCGCTCTCGGCGGCCACCACGCGGCGCGGCGGGCGCGTCACGGTCACGCCGCGCCCCACCATGTCGGTGACGCTGCGTGGCCAGCCGGCCTGCGCGAGCGCCGGGCGGGCCAGGGTGGCGGTTGCCAGAGGGGCGGTTGCCAGCGGCAGGGCCAGGATGCTGCGGCGGTGGAGCATGGTCGGGCGGCCTCCTCGCGGTGTGGCCGCCCCTAGCAGCGCGGGCGCCCGCCCTCAAGGGGCCGGCCCCTCGCCGCCGCTGCCTCAGCCCAGCGTCGTCAGGTCCTGGAACCAGTGCTGCGCCTGGGTGTAGCCGGCCACCTTGCCGCTCATGGCGTGCGGGTTGGTGTCGTGCACCACGAAGACCAGCAGCGCCTCGTCCACCACGCGCTGGTGCACCTGGGCCATCAGCCGGTCCTGCGCCTCGGTGTCGAAGCTGGCCACCGCCTCGTCGATCAGCCGGTCCACCTCGGGGTTGTTGTAGTGGCTCCAGTTCACGCCGGTGGGCGCGGCCTGCCTGCTGTGGAAGAAGCGGATCAGCGCGTAGAGCGGGTCGGAGGTGACATAGGCGACGTTGTTGGCCGTCACGCCGTTCTGCTTCGCCAGCTCCCCGGCGGCACCCTGGCGCCAGGCGGTGTAGAGCACCTCCAGCTCCACCGGCACCAGCTCGATCTCCAGCCCCACCTCGCGCATCGCCTGCTGGCAATACTCGTTGATCGGCATGGAGAGCATCTGACCGGAGCCGCCGGTGGCCACCAGGAACTTGGTCCTCAGCGGGTTGCGCGGGCCGAAGCCGGCCTCGGCCACCAGCTTGCGGGCGGCGTCGGGGTCGTACTTCACCTGGAAGGAGGGCTTGCCGAACCAGGGGGAGGAGGGATCGACCACGCCCACCGCCGGCTTGGCCAGCCCGTTCATCAGCGCCACCACCTCCTCGCGGTTGATGGCGAGGTTGGCCGCCTTGCGCAGCCGCAGATCCCGCCAGGGCGAGCCCTCGAGCTGCGAGAGATGGTAGTTCCACACATGCGGCGTGACGTTCTCGACGATCCGCATGCCGCCCGCCCGGAGCTGGGGCACGAGGTCCGGAGCGGGGGTCTCGATCATGTCCACCGCGCCGCTGATCAGCGCGTTGGTGCGCATCACCGCGTCCGGCGCGCAGACGAGGATGACGCGCTCCGCCTTCGGGATGCGCGCCGGGTTCCAGTAGCGCGCGTTGCGCACCAGCTCGGCGCTGGCGCGCGGCACCAGGCGGGCGAGGCGGAACGGGCCGGTGCCGGAAGGCTCGAAGGCGAATTTCTGCCAGTCCCGCCCCAGCTTCTCGTACTGCGCCGGCGAGGAGATGAGGAACCAGAGCATCTGGTAGGGGAAGAGGCTGTCCACCGCCTTGGTGGTCACCTCCACCGTCATGTCACCGAGCTTGCGCCAGGCGGCGACGGAGGGCAGGCGCGGCCGCACCTGCGCCGCCTGTCGGTTGTCGAAATGCGGCGCCTGCGGGTTCATCACCTTCTCGAAGTTCCAGATGACGGCATCCGCGTCGAAGGCGCTGCCATCGTGGAAGGTGACGCCCTGGCGCAGGGTGAAGACCCAGCGGCGGCGGTCGGCCGGGTCGGTCTCCCAGGCCGTGGCGAGGCCGGGCACCAGCCGGCCGGGGCGGTCGGCCACGTCCATCTCCCACGCCACCAGCGGGTCGTAGAGGGTGTGGCCGGTGAACTGGTAGGCGCCGGCGCCGCGGTCCGGCTGGCCGGTGGTCTGCGGGATGTCGGCCATCGAGATGCCGTAGCGCAGCGTCTTGCCGCTGCCCGGGCTTTGCGCAAGGGCCGCCCGCCCTGCGCCAGGGAGAGGCAGGCCGCCCAGGCCGCCAATCATGCCGCTGGCGCCAGCCGCCATCAGGCCACGACGGGAGAAGCTCATCTCGGTGCTCCGGCAGAATGAGAAAGGTCTCTGCCGGAGGCTTGAGCAATTCGCGTGCCGGGCGGCCCTCTCAGGCCGGCTGCGTCACCGCGAACTCGGCCTGGATCGCCGCCGTGTGCTCGCCGATGGCGGGCACCGGGCCGAAGGCGGGGCTGGCCACGCCGTCATGGATGGCGGGCGGCGCGACGATGGAGGCCATGCCGCCCGGCGTGGCCACGTTCACCCGGCGCAGCGCCGGGTGGCTCACCAGGTCCGCCACCTCGTTGACGAAGCCATAGGCGGTGCCGGCGGCATCCAGCCGCGCCGCCACCTCGGCGCGGGTCAGCCCCGCGAAGATAGAGGCGACGCGCCCATCCACCACCGCGCGGTTGGCGACGCGGGCATTGTTGCTCTCATAGCCCGGCTGCTTCGGCAGTTCGGGCTCCTGCATCACCGTCGTGCAGAATTTCTGCCACTCGCGCTCGTTCTGGATGGAGAAGAGCACCAGCGAGCCGTCGGATGTCTCGAAGGCGCCATAGGGGCAGATGGAGGGGTGGGCGAGGCCGACGCGCTTCGGCGCCTGGCCGGTGCCCTCGAAATACAGCAGCGGCACGTTCATCCAGTCCGCCATGCCGTCGAACAGGCTGATCTCCAGCCGCCGCCCCTCGCCGGTGAGGGAGCGGGCGATCAGCGCCTCCAGCACCGCCGCGTAGGAGGCCATGCCGCAGGCGATGTCGCAGACCGAGACGCCGACGCGCCCCGGCCCCGCCGGGTGGCCGGTGATGGCGGCCAGCCCGCTCTCCGCCTGCACCAGCAGGTCGTAGGCCTTCATGCCGGCGTAGGCATGCCCGGCGCCGTAGCCGGAGATGTCCACCGTAACGAGGCGCGGGTAGCGCCGCCGCAACTCCTCCGAGCCGAAGCCGGCGCGGGCGGCGGCGCCGGGGGCGAGGTTCTGGATGAACACATCCGCGCGCTCCAGCACCCGGTGCAGCAGCGCCGCGTCGTCCGGCGCCTTGATGTCGGCCACCAGGCTCTGCTTGCCGCGGTTCAGCCAGACGAAGTAGCTCGACAGCCCGTGCACGGCGGCGTCGTAGCCGCGCGCGAAATCCCCCTCCGGCCGCTCGATCTTGATCACCCGCGCCCCGGCATCGGCAAGGCGGGAGCTGCAATAGGGGGCGGCCACCGCCTGTTCCAGCGTCACCACCAGCAGCCCCTCGAGCGGCTTGCGGGGGGTGGCGCGGTCGGGTGCGGTCTGAGCGGTCATGAGCGGGACGGTTCCTGTTGCTGTCGCGGTCGGGATGCGCGGGGGCGCGGCGGCGCCCCCGCGCCTTGGCCTCAGCGGAAGGCCACGGGCTGGGGCAGCTTCTCCAGCATGTCGGGCTTCAGGGTCTTCAGCCACTCGGTGCTCTTCTGCCCCACCGGCGTCGTCACCGAGGCGGCGGGGAAGACGACCATGTCGGTCATCACCGGGAAGGGGTAGCGGTCGCTGTGCAGGGTGGTGCCGATCAGCTGGTCCTCCAGCCCCTGCCCGTCCTCGCGGATCGTCACCTGCCCGGTGAGCGAGGGGAAGGTGAGGCCGCGGAAGGCGGCGGTCAGCTCCGCGTCGGTCGGCCACTGGCCGCCCTTGGCGGCGATCGCCTTCTCATAGCCCGCCTTCATGGCGTTGATCGCCTGCGCCATGTGGTGGGTCGAGTAGATCGGGTAGCTGTCGAAGCGCTTGCGGTAGTTCTCGGTGAAGCTCTTCAGCTTGTCGGCGTCCTTGGGCGAGGGGTGCAGGAACCAGTGGTCGCCGCGCGCGCCGATGATGTGCCCGGCGGGCAGCGCCTTGCCGACGCGCTCGAGCGAGGATTCCGCCAGCGGCAGCACGAAGGTGCTGCGCTCGAACAGCCTGCGGTCGGCCGCCTGGCGGATGAAGGTGTCGAGGTCGCCGCCCCAGGTGGTAGAGAAGATGACATCCGGCCGCAGCGCCAGCAGGCGGGTGATCTCGCTCGAGAAGTCGGTCGCGCCGAAGCGCGGGAACAGCTCGGCCGAGACGCGCACGCCGGGCTTCAGCGCGTTCATCGCGGTGCGCCAGATCTCCCAGGAATCGCGGCCCCAGGCATAGTCCTGGTTCACCACGGCGAGGCTGCGGAAATCCGGCTTCACCTTCAGCAGGTAGAGCAGCGCCGCCAGCACCTCCGGCGTGGCATTGGCCTGCGGGCGGTGCGCATAGCCGTAGGTGCCATCCTCGAAGACGCGCTGGGTGCCGCAATCCCACAGCAGGGTGGGGCGCTTCAGCTCGTCGGCCAGGGGCGCGCAGGCCAGGCAGTCCGCCGAGGAGATGCCGGCGAAGATCATCTGCACGCCTTCGCTCTGCACCAGCCGGCGGTACTCGCCGACGAAGTGGTCGACGCCCGGCCCCTCATCGACATAGATCGGCCGCACCTTCACCCCGGCGATGCCGCCGGCGGCGTTCAGCTCCTCGATCAGCATGTCGGCCGCCTGCCGCGCCGGCACGCCGAAGACGCTGGCGGGGCCGGACAGGTAGGTGGCGATGCCGAGCTTGATCTCCGCCGGCTTCTGCGCGGCGCCCTGGGCATGAGCGGGGCGGCCGGCCAGCGCCAGGCCGCCGATGCCAAGCCCGCCCAGCAGCACGCCTCGGCGGGAGAACGGGGTGGTGGCGGAACCCTCGGCGGACTCCGTCCGGGCAGGCGGTTTCGTCATGGACTGTCTCCTCCGGATGCGGCCGTTTCACGGCTCTGCCGCCACAGACTGGCATCAATCCGCCCGCCGGTCCATCGGCGCGGCGGCGCCGGAGAGGGCGGTGCGCGGCCCTGCACCGCGAGAAGGTGGCCCCCGGATCGCGGCACCATGTCTGTCGACAAACCTCGCGGAAACTCTGGAAGGCGGTGCCGAATCATGGCATTTCTTCCAAATCATGGAGGAAATTGTCGACACAAACCTGGCGGATGCGCCCTTTCCCGCCGATGGCGCCTTGGACCGGGCGCTGTTCCAGCGGCTGAGCGAGGCGATCATCCGGGGCGAGATCCCGCTCGGTGCCAAGCTCAGCGAGCCGGCGCTCTCGCGCCAGTACGGCGTCAGCCGCGGGCCGCTGCGCGAGGCGCTGAACCGGCTGGAGGAGCGCCGGCTGGTGGAGCGGACGCCCCGGCTCGGCGCCCGCGTCGTCAGCCTCTCGGCCACGACCTTCCGCGAGATCTACGGCGTGCGCGAGGCGCTGGAGGGCCTGGCCGCGCGCGCCGCCGCCCATGCCATGGGCGAGGCGGACCTCGCCCGGCTGCGCGCCATCCTGGCCCGGCAGGAAGCCAGCCTGGAGGGGGATGGCGAGCACGCCCCCAACGCCCTCGGCGGCATGGACGAGGATTTCCACGTCGCCATCGCCCGCGCCGCGGGCAACGGGCTGCTGATCGGCCTGCTCTGCGGCGACCTCTACCAGCAGCTCCGCCTCTACCGCTCGCAGCTGCGCAAGGTGGCGGGGCGCGGGCGGCGCGCCGTCACCGAGCACCGCCGCATCCTCGACGCCATCGAGGACCGCGACCCCGAGATGGCCGAGTGGCAGATGCGCCGCCACATCGCCGCCTCCTACACGGCCCTGGCGCCGCTCCTGGGCCCCGCCGCCTCCGAGGACATTGCCGAATGACCCCCTATCGCACCCTGCACGCGGGCGGCCGCGACCACGCCATCATCGACCTGCCGGCCATCGTCGGCGAGGACCGGCTGCGCGCCCTCCCCTTCAGCCTGCGCGTGCTGCTGGAGAACCTGCTGCGCCACCAGGATGGCGACACCGTCACCGAGACCGAGATCGGCGCCGTGCTGGCCGCCGCCGAGGGCGAGGCCCGCCCGGCCGACATTGCCTTCCGCCCCGCCCGGGTGCTGATGCAGGACTTCACCGGCATCCCCGGCCTTGTCGACCTCGCCGCGCTGCGCGATGCCTTCGCCGCGCGCGGCGGCGACCCGCGGCAGGTGAACCCCGGCATCCCGGTGGACCTGATCGTGGACCACTCGCTGATCGTCGACCATGCCGGCGCGCCGGATGCCATGGCGCGCAACGTCGCCAACGAGTACCGCCGCAACGCCGAGCGCTACGCCTTCCTGCGCTGGGCACAGGGCGCCTTCGGGAATCTGCGCGTGGCGCCGCCGGGCGGCGGCATCCTGCACCAGGTGAACCTGGAGCACCTCGCCCGCGTGGTCTGGACGCGGGAGGAGGGCGGCCGCAGCCTGGCCTACCCCGACACGCTGGTGGGCACGGACAGCCACACCACCATGGTCAACGCCCTCGGCGTGCTGGGCTGGGGGGTGGGCGGCATCGAGGCGGAGGCGGCGATGCTCGGCCAGCCCCTGGTGTTCCGCCTGCCGGAGGTGGTGGGGGTGCGGCTCACCGGCCGCCTGCCCGCCGGCACCACGGCCACCGACCTGGTGCTGGCGCTGACCCAGCGGCTGCGGGCGGTCGGCGTGGTGGAGAAGTTCGTCGAGTTCACCGGCCCGGCGCTGGATGGCGCGCTCACCCTGGCCGACCGCGCGACGCTGGCCAACATGGCGCCCGAATACGGCTCCACCTGCGGCTTCTTCCCCGTGGACCGGGTGACGCTGGACTACCTCGCCGCCACGGGGCGGGAGGCGGCGCAGCTCGATCTGGTGGAGGCCTGCTGCAAGGCCCAGGGCCTGTGGCGGGAGCCGGGCGCGCCGGAGCCGCGCTTCGCCACGCTGGTGGAGTTCGACCTCGGCACGGTGGAGCCCTGCGCCGCCGGCCCGCGCCGGCCGCAGGACCGCGTGGCGCTGCCCGCCCTCCCCGCCAGCCTGACCGATTTCTCGGGGCGCGCGGCGGCGCATGGCTGGGAGGATGGCTTCGGCGATGGCGCGGTGGTGCTGGCCGCCATCACCTCCTGCACCAACACCTCCAACCCCGCGCTGATGGTGGGTGCCGGGCTGCTGGCCCGCAACGCCGTGGCGCGCGGCCTGACGGTGCCCGCCTGGGTGAAGACCTCGCTCACCCCCGGCTCCCGCGTGGTGGCGCGCTACCTGGAGAGCAGCGGGCTACAGCGGGATCTCGACGCGCTGGGCTTCCACCTCACCGGCTTCGGCTGCGGCAGTTGCGGCGGCAATTCCGGCGCGCTGGCCGAGGAGGTGGCGGCACGCATCCGCGAGAAGGGGCTGGTGGCCTGCGCCGTGCTCTCCGGCAACCGCAACTTCGAGGGGCGCATCCACCCGCAGGCGCGGGCGGGCTACCTGATGTCGCCGCCGCTGGTGGTGGCCTATGCCCTGGCCGGCCGGGTGACGCTGGACCCGACCACCGAGCCGCTGGGCCGGGACCGGGATGGCCGCCCAGTATTTCTGCATGAACTGTGGCCGGAGGCGGCGGAGATCGAGGCCGTGCTGCGCGGCGCCGTCTCGCCCGAGACCTACCGCGCCGAATATGCCAGCCTCTTCGCCGCCGATGCCGAATGGCGCGCCCTGCCCGTGGCCGGCGAGACGCGCTTCGCCTGGGCGCCCGGCAGCACCTATATCCGCCGCCCGCCCTATTTCGACGGGCTGCCCGCCGCCGAGGCCGCGCCGCAACTGTCCGGCGCGCGGCCGCTGCTGATCCTGGGCGACGGCATCACCACCGACCACATCTCGCCGGTCAGCGCCATTCCGGCCAGTTCTCCGGCGGGCGGCTTCCTGGCGGCGCATCAGGTGCCGCCGGGCGAGTTCAACGCCTATGGCGCGCGGCGCGCCAACCACGAGGTGATGATGCGCGGCGCCTTCGCCAACATCCGCATCCGCAACGAGATGCTGCCGGGCCAGGAGGGCGGCCTGACCCGCCACGCGCCGAGCGGCACGGTGATGAGCGTCTATGACGCCGCGCTGCGCTACCGCGAGGAGGGCGTGCCGCTGGTGGTGGTGGCGGGGCGCGACTACGGCGCCGGCTCCTCGCGCGACTGGGCGGCGAAGGGGCCGGCGCTGCTCGGCGTGCACGCCGTCATCGCCGAGAGCTTCGAGCGCATCCACCGCTCCAACCTCGTCAGCATGGGCATCCTGCCGCTGGAATTAACCGGCGGCGCCACGCGGCGCAGCCTGGGGCTGGACGGCACGGAACGCTTCGGCATCGAGGCGCTGGACGAGCAGGCACAGCCCGGCGCCCTGCTGCGCGCCACGCTGCACCGGGCCGACGGACAGACGGAAATCCTGCCGCTGCGCTGCCGGCTGGACAGCGCCTATGACCGCCGCGTCTGGCGGGCGGGGGGCATCCTGCCCTTCATGCTGCGCGCCCTGGTGGCGCGGGGGGTGGCGGCGTGAGGCGCCTGGCCCGGCTGCCGGCCGTCTACATGCGCGGCGGCACCAGCCGCGCCCTGTTCTTCCACAGCCGCGACCTGCCGGCCGAACGCGCCGCGTGGGATGCCATCTTCCTCGCCGCCCTCGGCAGCCCGGACCCGAACGGGCGGCAACTCGACGGCATGGGCGGCGGCATCTCCTCCCTCTCCAAGATCGCGGTGATCGGCCCGCCCAGCCGCGCCGACGCCGATGTGGACTACACCTTCGCCCAGGTGCAGGTGGACTCGCCGGTGGTGGGCTATCGCGGCAATTGCGGCAACATCTCCTCCGCCGTCGGCCCCTTCGCGGTGGAGGAAGGTCTGGTGCCGGCCACGGGCGACGAGGCGGTGGTGCGTATCCACAACACCAACACCGGCAAGATCATCGTCGCCCGCTTCCCGCTGGAAGGCGGGATGCCGAGGCTGGAGGGGGATTTCGCCCTGCAGGGCGTGGCCGGCACGGCGGCACCCATCCGCCTCGCCTTCACCGATCCGGGCGGCGCCGCCACGGGGCGCCTGCTGCCCAGCGGGCGGGTGACGGACACGCTGGAGATCCCCGACCTCGGCCCGCTGGAGGCCTCGCTGGTGGATGCGGCCAACCCGGTGGTGTTCGTCGCCGCCGCCGCGCTGGGGCTGGAGGGGACGGAAAGCCCCGCCGCCCTCTCCACGCCGGAGCATATCGGCCGCTTCGAGGCGGTCCGCGCCGCCGCCGCGCTGGCGATGGGGCTGGTGGAGACGCTGGAGGAAGCGCGCACCCGGCTGCGCAACCTGCCGCAGGTGGCGCTCCTCGCCGCGCCGCGCGACGCCCCCGCCGCCGATGGCTCCACCCTGCCGGTGGAGGCCATGGACATCCTGGTGCGCATGATCTCTGCCGGGCAGCCGCACAAGGCCACGCCGCTCACCGGCGCCATGTGCCTGGCCGTGGCGGCGCGCATTCCCGGCAGCCTGGCGCAGCGTCTGGCCCGGCCGCGCGACGCGGCGGAGGATCTGCGCGTGGCGCACCCTTCCGGCATCCTGCCGGTGACGGCGCGCACGTCCCTGCGCGATGGTGCGCTGCTGGCCGAGGAGACGGTGGTCTACCGCACCGCGCGCCGGCTGATGGAGGGGATGGTGGTCTACCCCGCCCCCGGCTGAACCGGATTTCCGCGTGCCCCGCCAGGCCGGCGGCAGACCGGCGACGGGGCGCGTGCCTGCCAGAACCAACGAGGAAACGTCCATCATGCAACGCCGCCCCCTGCTGGCCGCCGCGGCCGCCCTGCCCTTCCTGGGGCTGGGCGCCCGTGCCCGCGCCGCCGAGATCATCCAGAGCCTCGCCCTGTTCATCCCCGCCGCGCCCGGCGGCGGGTGGGACGGGCTGGGCCGCGCCATCGAGCATGTCGGCGTCGAGGCCGGGCTCGTCGGGCGCTGCCAGTTCGAGAACCTGCCGGGCGGCGCGGGCACGGTGGGGCTGGCCCGCTTCGTCACCAGCCGGCGCGGCCGGGCGGACAGCCTGCTGGTCTGCGGCGCCAGCGTGGTGGGCTCGGCCATCGCCAGCAAATCGCCGGTCAGCCTGAAGGACGTGGTGCCTGTGGCGCGGCTGACCGAGGAAGCCGCCGTCATCGTCGTGCCCGCCGGCAGCGAGTTCCGCGACATCCGGCAGTTCGCCGAGGCGCTGCGGCAGGAGCCGCGCGGCATCCCGATCGCCGGGGCCGGCGGCGGCACGGTGGACCATGTGGCGCTCGGCCTGCTGTTCCAGGCGCTGGGGCGCAAGCCGCTGGAGGCGCAGTTCGTCTCCTTCCCCGGCGGCGGCGCCACGCAGTCGGCGGTGATCGGCGCGCAGGTGAAGGCCGCCGTCGCCGGCTGGGGCGAGTTCTCCGAGCAGGTGGCGGCGGGGCGGGTGCGGGCGCTGGCCACCACCGGCACGCGCCGCCTGCACCCCGAGGTGCCGACGCTGCGCGAGAGCGGCTACGACGTGACGGCCACCAACTGGCGCGGCCTGTTCGCCGCCCCCGGCGTGGCCGAGGAGGCGCGGCGCCGCCTCGTGGCCTTCGCCGAGGCGCTGCACGCCACCCCTGCCTGGGGCGAGATGCTGCGCAAGCGCGGCTGGGACGATGCCTTCCTCACCGGCGAGGCCTTCTCGTCCTTCATCGCCAAGGACCAGGCGGACACCGAGGGCGTGCTGAAGGCGATGGGCCTCGCCTGAGGCCCGCGCCGAGCGATCTCACAGGGACAGGAACAGCCATGCAACCCCTCCTCCGCCGCCGCGCCGCCCTGGCGGCCGGCCTCGCCCTCGCTGCGCCCGCCGTGGCGCGGGCGCAGCGCCCCTGGCCGGATGGCCCCATCCGCATCGTCGCGCCCTTCCCGCCCGGCGGCAGCGCCGACCTGATCTGCCGCCTACTGCAGACCCCGCTGCAGCAATCGCTCGGCGTGGCGGTGGTGGTGGAGAACAGGCCGGGCGCCAGCGGCGCGCTGGGCACCGCCAGCGTGGCCCGCGCCGCGCCGG
>NZ_JCACVY010000150.1:0-11040 GCF_058833935.1 Roseomonas sp. TS2
CCGCATGGAACCCACCGCCCTCGTCAGCCGCGCCAAGCAGCAGCTCGAGGCGCTGATCGGCCTGTCCACCGACACGATCAGCCGCTTCGACCGGAATGCGGAGGGCTGGCTGCTGAACATCGACATGCTGGAGCACAGCGCCATCCCCCGCACCCACGACCTGATCGCGCGCTACGAGGTGGTGCTGGACGAGGCGGGCACGCTGCTGCGCTGGCGCCGGACCGCCCGCACCCAGCGCGGCCAGCTTCTCGAAGAAAGCTGAGCGCGGGCCGCACCCTTCACCCTCAGGAGACAGAATGTCCCTGCAGCACTCCGTCGGCGGCAGCAGCCTGGCCGACATCCTGGAGCGGATCCTCGACAAGGGCATTGTCGTGGCCGGCGACATCTCCATCAGCCTTGTCGGCGTGGAGCTGCTGACGGTGCGCGTCCGCCTCGTCGTCGCCTCGGTCGATCGTGCGCTGGAGATGGGCATCCGCTGGTGGGAGGGCGAGCCCGCCTACCAGGGCAATGGCCGCGCCCTGGCGCAGGAGACCGAGCGGCTGCGCGCCGAGAACCTGCAGCTCAGCGAGAGGCTGCAACGGCTGGAACAGAGCCTGGCCGCGCCGCGCGGCTGATCCCTCACCCTGTCAGGAGGTCGCCAGAATGGCACCGCACCGCATCCTGTCGCCGCACGCCACGCCCGGCCTCTCCCGCCGGCTGAGCGAGCGCGCCCGCGCCCACCAAGGTCTCGGCCACCCCCCCTCGCCCACCGGCGCCGCAGCGGTGGAAGGCATGCGCGCCGCGCTGCGCGACCTGCTGGGCCGGGCGATGGCCGATGGCAGCCAGCCCGGCCCCGCCATGGAGGCTGGCTGCACGGCCTATGCACCGGGCGAGGCCCCGCCCCGACAGCCCCGCAGCGAGATCCGGAGCGAGGCGGGCGGCTGGCGCATCCTGGCCGAGCTTCCCGGCACGGCGCCCGAGGCGGTGGCCCTGGCGATCCGCGATGGGGTGCTGCTGATCCATGCCAGCGGCCCCTTCCGCTACGAGGCGCGCCTCGCCCTGCCCGCGGGCGCCGACCCGCACAGCCTGCGCTGGCACTGCACCCATGGCTTGCTGGAAGGGCGCCTCGCCCCCCGCGGCCGGGAGGACGAGGCATGAGCAGCCTCTACATCTACGGCCTCGCCCGGGCCGAGGAGCGGCCGGAGGCCGCGTCGCTGGGTGCCGGCCTGTCCGGCGCGGCGCTGGAGTGGGTGGCGGAGGGCGGGCTGGCCGCGCTGGTCAGCGAATCCCCAGCCGAGCCCATCACCCCCACGCGCCGCAGCATGCTGACCCACACGGCGGTGCTGGAGCGGGCGCAGCAGCAGCGCGCCATGCTGCCGGTGCGCTTCGGCACCGTGGCGCCGGACGCGGCGACGCTGCGGCAATGCCTGAACGGCAATGCCGCCACCCTGAGCGCCGCGCTCTCCAGCATCGCCGGACGGGTGGAGCTGGGCGTCAAGGCGAACTGGCGGGAGGATGTGGCCTTCGCCCAGCTGCTGGAGGAGGATGCAGGGCTGCGCCGCCTGCGCGACCGGCTGCGCAGCCGCCCCGCCGCCGAGACCTATGCCGAGCGGATCGAGCTGGGCCGCAAGGTGGAAGCAGCCCTGGCCGCCCGCCGCCAGGCTGACAGCGCCGCCATCCTGGCCCGGCTGGCGCCGCTGGCCGAGCGCGAGACGGCGCTGAAGCAGCTCGACGAGACGATGATCCTCAACCACGCCTTCCTGGTGCCGCGCAGCCACGAAGCGGAATTTGATGCCGCCATGTCGGCCCTGGCGGCGGAGCACGCGGCGCGCATCGACTTCCGCTATGTCGGGCCGGTGCCACCCTACAACTTCGTCACGCTGCATGCCGACCTCTTCGGCCGGGCGTGACGGCGATGCTGTTCCGTCTGCTTGCCGCGCCGGTTGCCGGACCCCTGGGCGGGATCGCCTGGGTGGCGCGGCAGATCGCCCAGATGGTCGAGGAGCAGAATTTCGACCCCAAGCGGATCGAGGCGGCGCTGCTCGCGCTGGAGCGCCGGCTGGAGGCGGGCGAGATCGACGAGGCCGCCTTCGAGGCCGCCGAGGCGGAGCTGCTGGAGGAACTGCACCTCATCCGCGCAAGGCAACAGGCCAAGGCCGGCGCCGCATGAACCCGGGTCAGGAGGCTCTACGATGAAAGGTCTGGTACGGCTGCTCGGGATCGGCACCCCCGAAGGCGCAGCAGCGATCCGCCTGGCACTCGGCCGGGTCGGCGGCCAGGGGCTGGTGCAGCACGAGGCGGCAGGCTTCGTCGCTTTCGCTCAGCAGGAGCCGGCGGGCCCACGCCGGGGCCTGGGCGAGGCCGCCCGCCTGCAGGGGCTTCTGGTGGTGCAGAAGCGGCTGGAGGCGGCCTGCCGCGTGGCGCCCTTCCTGCCCGCCAACCCGGCCGCCGCCCTCTGCCCCGCCGCCGAACTACCCGAGCTGCTGGAGGCCGCCGCGGAAGGGCTGGGCGCGGCGCTGGAGCGGGACGGCGCCACGCATCAGTGGCAGGTGACGCTGCGCTGGCCGGTGGAGCACTGGCTGGCCTCGCACCGCCCCCGGCTGATGGCCGCGCAGGCCAGTGGTGAATTGCGCGACAGCACCGCGCTGGCCGCCGCCATCGCCCAGGCCATGGTGGACGAGGCCGCGCAGCGCGCAGCGCGCCTGGAGGCGGCCCTGGCCCCCGCCGTGCTGCGCCTGGCCCGCCTGCCCGCCGGCGCCGAGACGGAGCTGAGCTTCGTGCTGCTGGTGCCCCGCGCGCGGGAGGAGATCATCGAGCAGGCCTTACAGGCCCTGCCGGCCGATCTCTCCGCCGGCGGCAGCGCCGAGTTGCGCGGGCCGATGCCGCCCGTGAACTTCGCCGCCTGGCAGGTGGCGGAGGCAGAGGAGCCGGCCCTGCGCGCCGCCTGGGCGCTGCTCGGTCTACCGGAACGGGTGGATGCCGAGGTGCTGCGCCTGCGCTGGCGCGACCGCGCCGCCAACCTGCACCCCGACCGCACCCTTGCCCCGGGCGATGGCGGCGCCATGGCGGAGATGCGCGGCGCCTACCGGCTGCTGGCGCCCTTGCTGGACGCCGGGAAGGACACCGACCTGACCGCCCTGCTGCCCCGCGCCCGCCGCCGGCTGGTGCCCTGCGGCGAGGTGGCCGCATGAGCGCCGAGGCCTGGTACGCCTATGCCGTGACGGCGGCCGGCCATGCCGCGCCGGCAGTGCCGCCCATTCTGCCCGGCGCGGCGCTGGCCACGCTGCCGGCGGGCGAGGTGGCGGTGCTGGCCAGCCCCGTGCCGCGCGCGCTGTTCGACCGCGAGGCGCCCGGCAACCGCACCGCCGAGCCCGCCTGGATCGCCGAGCGGGCACAGGCGCATCACGGCGTGGTGGCCGCCGCCGCACCCTGCCTGCCCTTCGCCTTCGGCGCGCTGTTCAGCGGCCTCGCCCCGCTGCTGGACTGGGCGGAGGAGCGGCGGTCGGTGCTGGCCGAGGCGCTGCGGCTGCTCGGCCAGCGCGCCGAATGGAGCCTGATCCTGCGCGAGGACGCGGCGCAGCACGCGGCCCATCTGCAGCGCACCGAGCCCACCCTCTCCGAGCTGGCGCGCAAGCGCGACGGCGCGGGGCCGGGCACCGCCTTCCTGCTGACGCGCCGGCTGGAGCAGCTGCTGCCGGCAGTGCGGGCAGCGCGCCTTGAGGCGCTGCGCGAGCAGATGCACGCCGTGGCCGACCAGTGCGGCCTCGCCCCCCAACCCGAGCCGCGCCCCGAGCGGCTGACCATCCTGGCCGACACGGCCGCCATCGAGACGGCGCGCCCGGCGCTGGAAACGCTGGGCGACAGCCTCTCCGGCACCGGCGTGACGCTGGAGCTGTCCGGTCCCTGGCCGGCCTACAGCTTTGCGCGCAAGGCGCTGGAGCATCCGGCATGAGCCATTCCGCCACGCTGGAGAGACCCCCTGCCCTGCCCCAGCAGCAGAGCCTGGTCGAAGTGCTGGACCGGCTGCTGGAGACGGGGGTGGTGCTGGATGGCCAGTTGGTCCTCTCGGTAGCCGGGGTGGATTTGGTGCAGATCAGCCTGCGGGCCCTGCTCTCCTCGGTGGAGGCTGCCTCGCGCATGGTGATGGGGCCGCCCACGCCATGAGCCTCTCCACCCCGGAAACCTCCTCCACGAGCGTCCCGCCGATCCGCCTGGAACTGGACCCCGCACGGCTGGAGCAGGATCTCGGCCGGCTTGTGCTGACCCTGGTGGAGTTTCTCCGCCGCCTCATGGAGGCGCAGGCCCTGCACCGGCTCGAGGCCGGCAGCCTGAGCGAGGACGAAGCCGAGCGGCTGGGCCTGACGCTCTCGGCAGCACGCGCGGCGGTGCAGGTGCTCTGCCAGCGTCTTGGCCTGCGGGCGGAAGAGCTGAACCTCGATCTCGGGCCGCTCGGGCGGCTGCTGTGACGACCCGCGGCCGCCATGGCCGCAGCAACCCCGGCAGGAGGCCGGCATGACATCCGCAGAAGCGATCTCCTCTCCCGAAGACCCTGGCATGGCGGAGCTGGTCGGCCTGCTGGGCTGGCCATGGAAGCTGGCCCTGCTGCTTCTGGTCACCGCCCCTGCCCTCTGGTTCCTTCCCGCCAGCGGGTTGCTGGCCATCGACAGCGGCCCCTGGGCCGGTCCGGCGGCGATGGCCTGTGCCGGGCTGGCGGCGCTGCTCTCTCTGGGCGCCAGCCTCTGGACGCTGCACGGCCTGCTGACCGCCCCCGCCGCCCCGGCGGAGAGCGGCGATGCCCAGGCGGTGATCGACAGCCTGCGGCAGATGCTGGAGGAGCAGCGGCGGCAGATGGCCGAGGCCACCGCCGCCGTGGGCCGCGCCGTCACCACCGGCGCGCAACTCTCGGGCCTGGCACGGGCGGTGGAGAAGCAGCTGAAGGACACGCTGGAGCAGCCCGCCGCCCTCTCGGCCGAGGGCGGGCAGTCGCTGCTGGCCTCGCTACGGCAGACGGTCTCCTGGGTGGATGCCGAACTGGGCGCGGCGACCGCACGGCTGGCCACCATGGCCGAGCGCGCCGAGAGCGCCCAGGGCACCGCCTCCGTTCCTGCCTTTCCCGGCGCCGGCGGTGAGCTGCCCGCCCGGCTGGAGAGTGTGGTCAAGCGGCTGGAGAGCGCGGTGCCGGCCGCCGCACTCTCGCGCATCGAGCATTGCGCCGCGCAGCTGGAAGGCGCCGGCGCCACGCTTGCCGCCCTGCCCGCCGCCGCGGCGCAAATGGGCCAGGGCGTGGACCGCATCCAGCAGGCCGCACAGGCGCTGGAGAGCATGGAGGATGCGCTGGGTGCCCTGCCCGTGCTGGCAACGCGGCTGGGCCAGAGTGCGGGCGAGATGGGTGCCGCCGCGCGCCGCATCGGTCAGACGCAGGAGGCGGCGCGGGCGCTGACGGAAGTGGCCGCCACCTTCTCCGGCAACGTGGAACGGCTGGAGGGCCTGACGCGGACTCTGGCCCCGCTGGCCGAGGTGCCGCATGCCGGAGCGGAACTCTCGGCCGGGGCGGCGCGCCTCAACCACATGGCAGACCGCCTGGAAGCGGCCGGCGCCGCGCTGGACCGCCTGCCCGAGACCGCCGAGCATCTGGCCGCCACCAGCAAGGCCATGGCTGAGCGCGCGGGCAGCACGCAATTGCAGGCCGCGCGCCTGGCACGTCTGGCCGAGCGTGGCGAGGCAGCGCTTTCCGAGGCCGCCCGCCGACTGGCGCAGAGCGAGGCGCCGGAGGCGGGAACGGCGGAACGGCTGCATGAGATCGTGCAGCGGCTGGCCGTGCATGTGGAGCGGGTGGCGCACAACGAGGCTTCGCTGGGCGATGCCGCGCGCTACCTCACCGAGACGACCGACCGCTTCAGCGCCGGCACCGCGTCGATCGAGATGCAGGCCGTACGGCTGCAGGCGATGATCAGCATCGCTGGCAACCGCGAGACGCATACGGCCGAGATGGAGCCGCTGCGGGCCACTCTCGCGGCGCTGGAGCAGCACATGGCGGCAGCCTCCCGCCTGGGCGACACGCTGGACGGGACACGGCAGCAGTTGGAGGCTGTGCTGGCAGCAGCCAGCACCTTGCTGACGGCGCGGTTCACCGCGGCGCCCGCGGCCTCCACCGCCGGCCGCCTGCTGGAAGCCGTGCAGGACAGCGCCTTGCCACCCACCATCCGCATCACCCTGGAGCGGCTGGGCAGCGTCGAGAGCAGCAGCGCCGATCTGCTGGAGGAGGCGGAGAAGCTGGCGCGGCAGGCCATGGCCGGCACGGCGGCGCTGCCGCCCGCCCTGGTGGTCCGCGCGCCGGAGCTGCTCTCGGCCGTGGAGGAAAGCATCCGCCGGCTCAACTCGGCGGCCACGGCCCTTGCCCTGGCGAGCGACGGGCCAGGCCAGCGGGCGGCCTGAGCGGCCTCGCACCTTCCCCGAGGGAATGGGCGCCGAGGGGGCGCCAGGACTTCTGACGTCAGAAGTCCGGCGCCGTCTCCCAGTCCGCCAGCTTGCCAAGCGGGCTGCGCGGCAGCGCCGTGCCAAATCGGAAATGCACCGGGCGGCTCGGCGCCTCGAAGGTGGCGCGGCACCAGCGGTCCAACTCGTCCGACAGGGTTCTGACGTCAGAAGTTCCGGCTGGCACGACGAAGGCCTTCAGGCGCGGCTCCGGCAGGCTGGCATCCAGCCGCACGGCGCAGGCGGCCACCGCCGGATGGGTGGCCAGCCGCTCCGCCACACGCTCGGGAAAGACGTTGATGCCGCCCACCTGCACGGCGGTGTCCTTGCGGCCGAGCAGGCGCAAACTGTCCTCGCCCGGCCATTCGGCACGGTCGGGCAGCGGCCATTCACGGCCGGTTGCCACCTCGATCACTGAGGCAGCGTCGCCGCCGGCGCCACGACGCCAGCGCGGCAGCAGGGTGAAGGGGGCGTCAGGGTTGCTGCGCGTGGCCAGGCCAGCCGTCTCGGAGCTGCCATAGATCTGCCGGACACTCTGCGCGCCCTGGGCCAGCAGGGCGCGATGCACCGCATCAGGCAGGGGCGCGGTGGAGCTGAGCACCGCTACCCCGGGCGGCAGCGCCGGCAGCTCGGCCAGCAGGCGCCGCAGACCGAGCGGATAGCCCACCAGCAGGCTGCCCGGCTCCAGCGCCAGCCGCAGCCGTCCGGGTGAGAGGGCGCGGCCATCCACCACCGGCAGGCCCAGCCGGTCCGGCAGCATGATGGTGAAGAGGAAGCCATAGATGTGGTGGGCCGGGACCATTTGCACGATCCTCTGGCGGTCCGCCAGTTCCGAGGCCCAGAAGCCGGTCTCATCCTCCAGCGCGGCCCAGGGATGGGGGCAGGGGCGTGGCTCGCCCGTGCTGCCGGAGGTGAGGAAGGTCAGGCCGGTGGTGCCCTCCTGCATCACCCGCTCCACCAGCTCGGCCCATTCGCCAAGGGTGGGCAGGGCCAGCAGCATGTCCTCCACCCCCACCTCATGCACCTGGAAGAGCCGGCTGACCGCGCTGGCGATGCCGACGCGCTCCAGGCTGTCCAGCCCCAGCCCCTCCTCACCGGTCGGCAGTTCCGGTCCCCAGGCGGCCGCCACGTCAGGCGCGATCTGGCGCCGCGACAGGCTCGCCAGCTCGGCCACCACCAGCGAGACGAGCGCCCGGAAGATGGCCGGACGTGACAGGACATGCGGCATGATCAGGGCTTCTCGCTTCTGCGGTTCCGCCGCCGCTCAGCCCCGCATGCGGCGGGCGCTGGCGATCCAGGCGTCGATGTCGATCAACTGGCTGATCTCGCCCAGCGCCTCGCGCAGATGCGCCGGCTCCGCATGGGCCAGGTCGTCGATCGTGCTGTACCCAAGCTGCTGGAGGCGCATCCGCATCCCCGGCCCCAAACCCAGCACGGGGCGCGAGAGCGTTTCCGCCTTGGCCGGGGCGGCAGGTTCAGGCGCGGGTGCCAGTGGAGGCTCCGGCTCCGGCTCCGGCGCCAGTTCCGGCGCAGGGGAGGGGAGGGGAACCGGCTCATCAGGCTGAGGCTCAGTTCGGGAGGGGAGGTGGACATCAAGCGCTGTTTCTGGCGGAGAGGCCGGGAGTCTCGTGGCCTCCATCTCGTCGAGCAGGGCCGAAAAGACGGAGGGAGACGGCTCCATCTCCATGGAGGAAGCCGGGACGGGCGAGGAAGGCGGGGCGCTGCCTGTCGACATATCCGGCACGGGCGGCTCTGGATCGGGAGGTACGGCCGCGGGAGGAAGAGCCTCCGGCAGCGGCGGGGCTTCCACCGGCTCGGCCTGGAGCGCCGCGGTGGGCTTGGGCTTGGCCGGGCCAGGCTGTGCCGGGCGCTGGCGCAGCGCCGCCCGCTCGGCGAGGCGGCGCGCCCGGAAGGCGGCCACGGTCTGGACGCCGCCGGCGCTGCGGGGGCGGGAATGACCGCTCTGGCTGTCCGTCATGCGTCAGATCCTGCAGGAGAAGGCCCGGAACCTCCTGGGAAACCCCTGGAGGGAGGCAGGCGGCCCCGGGCCGGAAGAGATCAGGCCGCGGCGACGGCAGCCGGGTCGGTGGTCAGGCCGACCGCCTCAGCATAGCGCAGATAGGTTTCGACCGAAGCGACGACGACACGGATCTCGACGGCCAGCAGCTCGATGCCTACCAGCGCGACGCGCAGGAAGGCGTCGACCACGATGCCCTTGTCGAGGATTCGGTCGATGACTTCGGCGAGGCTGCTGGAGGCCAGGCTCTTGTTGATGGTCATGGGTCATTTCCTTTCTGGAGAGGCGCGGGAGAGAGGGAAGGGGCGAGAGGCTTACGCAGCCTTCTGACTGTTCCGGCCCGCGGGCCGCGCGCCCCTCTGTCGCGGCCGGAGCGCGAAACGGCGGCGTCTCAGGCTCCGTTCAGCTCGCTGAGGAAGCTGCCCAGCAGGGCCCGGTACTGGCTCTGTGCATCAGCCACGCGGTACTTCAGGGCGGCTGCCTGCACCATCAGTTCGGCGGGCGTCATTTCGGGGTCGTCGAGATCGAAATCCGCCACCACGTCGGCGCGCGGATCGTAGCTCTCGAAGTGGCTGATCGCGTCCTCGAGCGTGTCGGCGACGAAGACATGGAACTGGTCCTTCGCGCCCTCGGCCTTGGTGAAGACCCGGATATCGGCCACGAAGCGGCCGTCATCGGTCTGGTAGAGGTTCAGCTCGTGCCAGAGCGCGGTGCCGAGCCGGTAGCCGTTATGGGCGCCGAGCTGGCGGCCGGAAAAGCTGACCGGGCGGGCCCCCGACTTGCGCAGCGTGATCATGCTGCCGCCGCCGCGCGCCATCATGCGCGGCTCCGGCATGGCCGGCACCGAGAGGGCGGAGGCCGGCGCGGGCATGCCGGCGCGGTCCTCCAGCGTATCCAGGCTGGTCACGATGTTCATTGCAGGCCTCCTGAAGCTGCCCACGGGCGGGGCTCATGGCGGGGAGCGCCGAAGAGGGCGCCCAACAGGGCGCGCCAGCGCGCGCGTTGGAAACCGGACTCCCGGCCGGCGGCGGCGAGAAACTCCTCGGCCACGGCACGCTCCGGCAGGGGCCCCGTCAGGGCCTCGACCGGCATCACCGCGACGGGGTCATGGGATTCGAAGAAGTCCCGCACGGCCTCCGGGCCATCGCACAGCGCGGCATGGCGGAAGGCGGTCAGGCCGCGTGCTTCCAGCAGGTGGCGGACGACCGCGACGAAGCGCGCATCCTCCGTCTCCAGCACCGCAATCTCCGACCAGATGTCGCACCCGCCCCCCTGGCTGCTGGCCTCCAGCAGCATGCGGGCGGGCAGGTAGAGCGGCCGCTGGCCGTTCCGGGGCAGCAGGGTCCAGCTGAACTCGCCCGGCCGCGGGGCCAGCACCGCCACCCGCTCCTCCGGAGGGGGAGGGAGCGGGACGAGCGGCGGGCAGAGCAGCGTGGCGATGCGCAGCGCGGCCATGGGAGCGGTTCCGCCGGGCTGCCGGGTCAGAGCCGCTTGATGAAGACCCAGATGCCCTGGTCGATCGAGACCGACTTCATGTGCACCCGGACCTTGGAGGGCTTCATCTTGTAGTCGAAGGCATACTCGAACATCGTGTTGACGCTGCCCTGCGCGACCGCCTGCTGAAAGCGGCCCATGAACTGGTGGCCCTTGGTGCAGGGGGCGATGTCGTTGAAGAAGTTCTTGCCCATCACCTGGTCCGCGGTGCGGCCGCTGATGGCCACCTCGCCCGCATTGTACTTGATCACCTTGCCCACACGGTCGAGCAGCACCGCGCCGAAGGGCAGGCGGTCGAGGCGGGTCGGGTCGCGCGCAACGAGGTTGTCGAGGTCGTCGGCGCCAAACTTGATCAGTTCCATCGAAGCGGTGCTCCTGCGCGGAGGGGAGGGGCGGCCGGGGTCACGGGCCTTGGGCGAGTTCGAAGAGCAGCCCGCCGGCCAGGGCGCGCCAGTCATGCTGCAAGCGTTCCGCGCGCTGCCGCAGCGCCGCGGCGCGAAGGGTCGCCTCGAAGGGGATAAGCTGCGGGTCGAAGGCATCGAACACCGCCTGCAGGTCCTGCAGAGGATCGAACTCCTCCAGCCATCGCATGGCCTGCTCCAGATCGGGGAAGGGCATGATGCGGCAGCGCTCGGGCTCAGGGCCATCATGCAGGTGTGTGCGCAGCGCCAGGACGATCTCGCCATCCTGGCGGCGCCACAGGCTGACCTCGTGCCAGTCCCGCAGGCGGGGAGCCGCGTTGCTGGCCTCGGCCAGCAGAACAGCCCGCATGCGCAGGGGCTTGCCGTTGCTGGCGCGCAGCGTCACCGACTGGCCAAATTCCGGGGGCGGCGCGGCGGCCATGCAGCCTGCCTGCCTGATGCCCGCCATTCCGCTCGTCTGGCGCACCGCCATATCCTGCTGCCCGCGCTCTGGGTCCGGGCGCAGTCATGCCGCAGTTCAGCATAAAATCGCGTAAACTCAGGCACCCCTTGGCTCGGCGCCCGATGTTCTGACGTCAGAACTCCGCCAGGAGGGGCAGCAGGGCCGGCAGCCTTACCGGTCCAGCAGCGCCTCGATCTGTCGGCGCAGCGCCG
>NZ_JCACVY010000151.1:0-10931 GCF_058833935.1 Roseomonas sp. TS2
CGACCTCACCGGCCTGCTGCGCCTCTATCTGCGCCACGAGGTCGGCGCGCTGGCGAAGAACGGCGTGCGGCTGCGCGTCATCGGCGAGCGGGAACGCTTCGGGCCGGAGATGATGACGGCCATCGCCGAGGCGGAAGCGGCCACCGCGCAGAACAGCAGGCTGAACCTGACCGTGGCGCTCTCCTACGGCGCACGGGCCGAGATCGCAGCCGCCGCCCGCGCCCTGGCGCGCGAGGCCGCCGCCGGCCGGATCGACCCGGAGACGGTCGACGCCGCCGCGCTGGAGGCCCGCCTCTCCACCCGGGGTATGCCGGACCCGGACCTGATCATCCGCACCTCGGGCGAGCAGCGCCTGTCCAACTTCCTGCTCTGGCAATCGGCCTATGCCGAGTTCGTCTTCCTCGACGTGCTGTGGCCGGACTTCCAGGCCACGCATCTCCAGGAGGCTCTGGCCGAGTACCGCCGCCGCTCGCGGCGCTTCGGCGTGGGCGCCGGCTGAGGCATGGCCCAGCCGCCCGCGACCTCCCCCGCCGCCGATTCCGCCAAGCGCTGGCGGGACCTGAAGAAGCGCGCCCTCTCCGCCGCCGTGCTGGGGCCGGGGGCGGTGCTGTGCATCTGGCTCGGCGCGGTGCCCTGGACGGCGCTGATGACCGTCGCCATCGCCCTGCTCACCTGGGAGTGGGTGCGGCTCTGCGGCCTGCGCAGCCGTGCCTGGCCGGGCGTCGCGGTGCCGGCGGCGGTGTTCGTCGCCTGCGCCCTCTCGGTGTTCGGGCTGACGGTGCCGGCGCTGGCCTGCCTTTTCGCCGGCTTCCTCGGCACCTGGATCGGCGCGCCGCGTCTGCGCCGGCGCACGCCGCCGCCGCCCGCGCTCTGGCTGGCGGCCGGGGTGCTCTACATCGGCATCGCCGGCATCGCCCTGATCGAGCTGCGGCACGACAATGACGCCGGGCGCGGCAACGTGCTGTTCCTGTTCCTGGTGGTCTGGGCCAGCGACATCGGCGCCTATCTGGTCGGCCGGCTGATCGGCGGGCCGAAGCTGGCGCCGGCCATCTCGCCGGGCAAGACCTGGTCGGGCGCGGCGGGCGGGCTGCTCAGCAGCATGGGCATCGGCTGGCTGGCGGCCGACTGGCTGGCCCCCGGCAACCCGGACGTCGCCAAGGTGCTGATCGTGGCCGCCCTGCTCGGCATCGCCACCCAGCTCGGCGACCTGCTGGAAAGCGCGGTGAAGCGCCACTTCAAGGTGAAGGATTCCTCGATGCTGATCCCCGGGCATGGCGGGCTGCTGGACCGGCTGGACGGGCTGCTGGCGGCCGCGCCGGTCGCCGCCCTGCTGGCCTTCGGCGTCGGCTACGGGGTGCCCCTGTGGCGGTGATCCCCGGCGCCTCGGCCCCGCGCAGCGTCACCATCCTGGGCAGCACCGGCTCGGTCGGCCGCAGCACCGTGGCGCTGCTGGAGGCGGCGGAGCCGGGGCGCTTCCCCGTCGTCGCGCTGGTCGCGGGGCGGGATGCCGCGGGGCTGGCCGCGCAGGCGCTGCGGCTGCGCCCGCAGATCGCCGTGCTGGCCGACGCGGCAGCGGGCCCCGAGCTGGCGCGGCTGCTGGAGGGCAGCGGCATCGCCACGGCCGCCGGGCCGCAGGCGGTGCTGGAGGCGGCCGCGCGGCCGGCGGACTGGACCATGGCCGCCATCGTCGGCGCCGCCGGGCTGGAGCCCACCCTGGCCGCCCTGTCCCATGGCGGCACGCTGGCGCTGGCCAACAAGGAGGCGCTGGTCTGCGCCGGCGACCTCGTGCTGGCCGCCGCGCGGGCCAGCGGCGCCACCCTGCTGCCGGTCGATTCCGAGCACAACGCCATCTTCCAGGCGCTCGACACGCGCGACCCGTCGGCGATCGAGCAGATCGTGCTCACGGCCTCGGGCGGGCCGTTCCGCGAGATGCCGCTGGAGCGCATGGCGCAGGTGACGCCCGAGCAGGCGCTGCGCCACCCCGTCTGGTCGATGGGCGCCAAGATCAGCATCGATTCGGCCACCATGATGAACAAGGGGCTGGAGCTGATCGAGGCGGCGCGGCTCTTCCCCGTGCCGGAGGCGAAGCTGGCCGTGCTGGTGCACCCGCAATCGGCGGTGCACGGCATGGTGCAGTATTGCGACGGCTCGATCCTGGCGCAGCTCGGCTCGCCGGACATGCGCACCCCCATCGCCCACGCCCTGGCCTGGCCGGCGCGGATGGCGGTGGATGTGCCGCGCCTCGACCTCGCCGCCCTGGCGCGGCTGGAGTTCTTCGCCCCCGACCCGGTGCGCTTTCCGGCGCTGCGCCTGGCGCGGGAGGCCTTGCGGGCCGGGGCCGGGGCCCCCACCATTCTGAATGCCGCGAACGAGGCGGCCGTCGGCCTGTTCCTGCAGCGCCGTCTCGGCTTCCTCGACATCGCCGCCGTGGTGGAGGAGACGCTGGCGGCGCTGGGCGCCCCCCCGATCCCCGATATTCCCGCCGTCCTGGCGCTGGACGCCGCGGCACGGCAGGATGCCCTGGCGCGCGCCGCCCGCCGCGCCGCCTGAACCCGCCCGGCGCGGCGCGCGGCATGACTTCGTGCCGCCGGCCCGCCGGCCCGGCACCCCCCTCGGCAAGCCGCGGCGCTGCCCGCCTCGGCCGGAGACGCGACCTTGGACATGCTGCCTGAGCCCTTCCGCTCCATCATCGCCTTCATCCTGGTGCTGGGCGTGCTCGTCTTCATCCATGAGCTGGGCCACTACCTCGCCGCCCGCTGGCGCGGCGTGCATGTGGAGGTGTTCTCCATCGGCTTCGGCCGGCCGATCCGCCAGTGGGTGGACCGGCGCGGCTGCGAGTGGCGCATCGCCTGGCTGCCGCTGGGCGGCTTCGTGAAGCTGCACGGCCAGGAGGGGCCGGACGACGCGACGCCGGAGCAGCGCGCCCGCTGGCGCCAGGGCGAGACCTTCCACGACAAGCCGGTGCGCGACCGCGCCATCGTCGTCGCCGCCGGGCCGGTGGCCAATTTCCTGCTGGCGGCCGCGCTGTTCGCCGGCCTCTACATGACGGTGGGGCAGCCCCAGCCCACCGCCACGGTCGGCACGGTGGTGGAGAACAGCGCCGCCGCCCGCGCCGGCCTGCTGCCCGGCGACCGCATCCTCAGCCTCGACGGCGCGGCCGTCAGCCGCTTCGAGCAGATCCAGGCGCATATCCAGCCGCGCGCCGGCCAGCCGGTGGAGATCCGCATCCAGCGCGGCGGCCAGGAGCAGGCGCTGCGCGCCACGCCGGACAGCCGCGCCGCGGGCGAGGCGACGGTGGGCGTGCTCGGCATCTCCGGCGGGGCGCCGGAGTTCAACCGCCTCAACCCCTTCAGCGCCCTGGCCGCCGGCATCGCCCAGACCTGGGACGTGACGGTGCAGACCCTGGCCGGGCTGTGGCAGATGATCGCCGGCCAGCGCGGCACGGAGGAGCTGGGCGGGCCGCTGCGCATCGCGCAGATCTCGGGCCAGGTGGCGCAGCTCGGCATCGCCAGCCTGGTCTCCTTCATGGCCATCCTCTCGGTCAACCTGGCGCTGATCAACCTCTTCCCCATCCCGGTGCTGGATGGCGGTCACCTGCTGTTCTACGCCGCCGAGGCCATCCGCGGCCGGCCGCTGCCGCCGCGCGCGATCGAGTACGGCTTCCGCGCCGGCTTCGCGCTGCTCATCGCGCTGTTCATCTTCGCCACCTTCAACGACCTCTCGAGCCTCGGCGTGGTGCGCTGGGTGAGCGGGCTGGTGGGCTGACCGGACAGGCGGGGGAGGGGTCCTCCTTCCCCGCCCGGCTCAGGCGATGTTGATGCCTCGGCCGGTAAGGCCTTGGGGTGGCTGCTGAAACTTCCTGAACGGCCGATGGGCAAGTGGGGGTGGCGGGGCGCGCTGTTCCCCGCTAGTCTCCCGCGGCCCGAGACGCCCCGTTTTCGGCGGTTTTCCCTTGGCCCCCTTCAACCGGCCCGGATCCGACCTTTGCACGCTACCCGCGCCCTCCTGCTCGCCGCCACCTGCCTCGTGCCCGTGCTGCTCCCGCCCGAGGCGGTGGCGCAGCCAAGGCGCGGCGCCGCCGCCGCGGCCCAGCCCGCCAACGGCGTCATCCGCCAGATCGACGTGGAGGGGAATCAGCGCATCGAGGCGGATACCGTCCGCTCCTACATGCTGGTGCAGCCGGGGGACGCCTTCGACTCCGACCGGCTGGACCGCAGCCTCCGCACCCTCTTCGCCACCGGCCTGTTCCGCGACGTGCAGATCGGCCGCCAGGGCGACCGGGTGGTGGTGCGGGTGCAGGAGAACCCGATCGTCAACCAGGTGGCGTTCGAGGGGAACAGCAAGCTCTCGGACGACACGCTGCGCCCCGAGGTGCAGCTGCGCCCGCGCGCCGTGTTCACCCCCGCCGCCGCCCAGGCGGACCGCCAGCGCCTGCTGGAGCTCTACGCCCGCCGCGGCCGCTTCGCCGCGCGCGTCGAGCCCAAGGTGATCGAGCGCGACCAGAACCGGGTGGACCTCGTCTTCGAGATCACCGAGGGCGACGCGGCGCTGATCAGCCGCATCAACTTCGTTGGCAACGAGAACTTCTCCGACAGCCGGCTGAAGGAGATCGTCTCCTCGCGCGAGGCGGCCTGGTACCGCCCCTTCAGCTCCTCCGACACCTATGAGCCGGAGCGGCTGAACTTCGACCGCGAGCTGCTGCGCCGCTACTACCAGCGCCAGGGCTACGCCGACGTGAACGTCACCGGCGCCACCGCCGAGCTGGCGCCGGACCGCAGCGGCTTCTTCGTCACCTACACCATCAACGAAGGCCCGCGTTACAGCGTCGGCAAGGTGGAGATCACCTCCGCCCTGCGCAACGTCACCGCCGAGCGCCTGCAGCGCGTGATGGAGATCTCGCCCGGTGACCGGTACGATGGCGACGCCGTCGAGCGCATGGTGCAGACCCTGACCGACGAGGCCAACCTCGCCGGCGCGCCCTTCGTCGAGGTGGAGCCGCGCGTGACGCGCGACCGCCAGGGCCGCAAGGTGGACCTGGTCTTCGAGGTGAAGGAAGGCCAGCGCGTCTACGTCAACCGCATCGACATCACCGGCAACACCCGCACGCAGGACCGCGTCATCCGCCGCGAGTTCCGCATCGCCGAGGGGGATGCCTTCAACGCCGCGCAGGTGCGCCGCTCGCGCCAGCGCATCCGCGACCTGGGCTATTTCCAGGACGTGCAGATCAACCCGGTGCCCGGCGCCACGCCGGACCAGGTGAACCTGAACACCAATGTCGTCGAGCGCGCCACGGGCGAGATCTCGATCGGCGGCGGCTACTCCACCGATGCGGGCGCCCTGGCCGATCTCGGCCTGCGCGAGCGCAACATCCTCGGCACCGGCATCGACGCGCGGGTGAACACCACCCTGGCGCAGCGCCGCAGCCAGGTGGACCTCTCCGTCACCGACCCGTCCTTCATGGACCGCAACCTCGCCGTCGGCGTCGACCTGTTCTACGTGGTGCGCGACCTGACCGACTATTCGGGCTACGAGGAGCGCCGCGCCGGCTTCAGCCTGCGCGCCGGCTACGAGTTCAACGAGCGGCTGCGCCAGTCCTGGTCCTACACCCTGTCGCGCCGCAACGTGTTCAACGTGCTGGACGACGCCTCGATCTACATCCAGGAGCAGAAGGGCGTCACCGTCCTGTCGCAGATCGGCCAGACGCTGACCTACGACACGCGCGATTCCCGCCTCGACCCGCGCGACGGCTACGTGCTGCGCCTGGGCACCGACCTGGCCGGCCTCGGCGGCGACGTGAACTACCTGCGCACGCGCCTCGACGGCACCTACTACGTGCCCTTCGAGCGGCTGCTGGGCGACCCGGACTACGTGCTCGCCATCTCCGCCGGCGTCGGCCACATGTTCAGCTATGGCGGGCGCGACAAGGATGAGCGGATCATCGACCGCTTCTTCCTCGGCGGCGAGAACCTCCGCGGCTTCGCCGTCGCCGGCGCCGGCCCGCGCGACACCAGCACGCAGGATGCCCTGGGCGGTCGCACCATCTGGACGCAGACCACCGAGATGCGCTTCCCGCTCCCGGTGCCGTCCGAGCTTGGCCTGCTCGGCCGCGCCTTCGTCGATGTCGGCTCGCTCACCGGCATCGATTCCGCCCCCAACATCGTCGATGACTCGTCCCCCCGCGTGGGCGCGGGCGTCGGCATCTCGTGGCGCAGCCCGTTCGGTCTGATCAACATCGACCTGGCGCAGGCCCTGGTGAAGAAGTCCTACGACGAGACGCAGGTCTTCCGCTTCGGCTTCGGCACGCGCTTCTGAGCCTAATACGACGGAGTTTCCCGAACATGGCGCGACGCGTCTCCGCAGCGCTTGCGATGGCCCTGATGTCCTCCACCCTGCTCTCGGGCGGTGTGGCGATGGCCCAGCAGCAGGAGTGGTTCGTTCCTCCCAACCAGGCGCAGCAGCAGCAGCCTGCCCAGCGCCCGGCCCAGGCGCCGCAGCAGCGCCCCGCGCAGCGCGCCGTGCAGCCCAACCCGGCGCCGCTGCCGCCCGGCGAGCCGCCGCCGAATGCCGTCATCGGCATCGTCGACGTGCCCGAGGTGCAGCGCAACTCCACCGCCTTCAACAAGGTGCGCGAGGAGATCGAGAAGCGGCGCCAGAAGCTGAACGACGACCTGCAGCGTGAGCAGACCCGCTGGCGCGAGGAGCAGCAGCAGCTCGTCAACCAGCGCGCCAGCCTCTCGCCCGAGGAGCTGCGCACCAAGGAGCGCGACCTGCAGGAGCGGGTGACCGACAGCCAGCGCATCTTCCGCGACCGCAGCCGCAACATCGAGCAGGCGGCGCAGCAGGCGCTGCAGGAGATCGAGCAGGCGCTGGCGGTGGTGATCCGCCAGGTCTCGGCCAGCCGCAAGGTGAACATGGTGCTGCCGCGCGCCGTGGTCATCTACAACGAGCCGCCCTTCGACCTGACGGGCGAGGTCTCCACCCAGCTCAACAAGGTGCTGAAGTCGGTGACGCTGGCGGCGGAGGATGCCCCGGCGCCCGCTCCCGCGGCGGCCCGTCCGGCCCAGCAGGGCCAGGGCCAGCAGGCGCCGCGGCGGAACTGAGCGCGATGGCGGCTGACCCGCGCTTCCACGCGGGCACCGGCCCGCACCGCCTGGACCGGATCGCCGCGGTGGCCGGACTGCCGGAAGGCAGTCTCGGCGCCGATGCGGCGCGCCTCTTCGAGGATGTGGCGCCGTTGCACGAGGCTGGGCCGGCGCAGATCGCCTTCCTCGACGGCCGCCGCCACCTGGCCGCGCTGCGCGAGAGCCGGGCGGGCGCCGTCATCCTGCCGCCCGATCTGGCCGGCCAGGTGCCGGAAGGCTGCGTGGCGCTGCCCTCGCCGGCGCCCCACCTGGCCTTCGCCCGCGTGGCGGCGCTGTTCCACCCGGCGCCCGCGCCGCTGCCCGGCATCCACCCCACCGCCGTCATCGCCGCCGACGCCGTGCTGGGGGAGGGCAGCGAGGTCGGGCCCTATGCCGTGATCGGCGCCGGCGCGGTGCTGGGCGCGCGCGCCTATGTCGGGCCGCATGCCGTGATCGGCCCCGGCTGCGTCTTCGGCGACGATGCGCGCATCCATGCCCATGCCAGCGCCATCTGCTGCATCGCCGGCCACCGCGTCACGCTGCACCACGGCGCGCGGGTGGGGCAGGAGGGCTTCGGCTTCACGCCGACGCCGGAGGGCCGCTATGTCACCATCCCGCAGCTCGGCCGCGTGCGGCTGGGCGACGAGGTGGAGATCGGCGCCAATGCCTGCGTCGACCGCGGCGCGCTGGGCGACACGGTGCTCGGCCCCGGCACGCGGCTCGACAATCTGGTGCAGATCGGCCACAACGTGAGCACTGGCCGTGGCTGCGTCATCGTCGCGCAGGTCGGAATCTCCGGCTCGACCCGGCTGGGCGACTACGTGACCATCGCCGGCCAGGCCGGGCTGACCGGGCACCTGACCATCGGCAGCAAGGCGCGCATCGGCGCCCAGGCCGGCGTCCAGAGCGACGTGCCGCCCGGGCAGGATGTGACCGGTTCCCCCGCGATGCCGGTGAAGGATGCCTTGCGGGCCGCGCTCTACCTGCGGAAATTGGGTGCCCGTAAGGGAACCGGCTCCGCTGCGGCCACCGCCCGGGAAACGGCAGAACAGAAGGGGCCGCCAGCAGGGCGGCCAGGACATACGGACTGATCGGCATGGACCAGCAAGAACAGCCGGCCTCGGACGAGGCGGCGCACAAGCAGAATCTGGAGACCTGCGACATCGCGCGCATCATGCGCGCCATTCCGCACCGGTATCCTTTCCTGCTGCTCGACCGTATGGTGGAGATGAAGCTGGGCGAGAGTGCCATCGGCATCAAGAACGTCACCATCAACGAGCCGTTCTTCCAGGGCCACTTCCCGAGCCATCCGGTGATGCCGGGCGTGCTGATCATCGAGGCGATGGCGCAGACCGCCGCCGTGCTGGTGGTCGAGACGCTCGGCCCCAGCGCGCATGGCAAGATCGTCTATTTCATGAGCATCGAGAACGCCAAGTTCCGCCGCCCCGTGGTGCCGGGAGACCAGCTGCGGATTCACATCAACAAGGACCGTCAGCGCGGCAATGTCTGGAAGTTCAACGCCGTGGCGCGCGTCGATGGCGTCGCCGTGGCGGAAGCCAGCTACGCCGCGATGATCATGGACCGCTGAGCGGATGCTCGATCGCGTGACGCAGACAGACAACACAGCCCCCGACCCGATCCACCCCACCGCCGAGATCCACCCCACCGCCATCGTCGCGCCGGGCGCGCGCATCGGCGCGGGCTGCCGCATCGGGCCATGGTGCACCATCGGGCCGGACGCCGTGCTGGCCGAAGGCGTGGTGCTCACCTCCCATGTCATCGTCGAGGGCCATGCCGAGATCGGCGAGAAGGTGCAGGTCAGCCCCTTCGCCACCATCGGCCTGGCGCCGCAGGACCTGAAGTACCGGGGCGAGCCCACCCGCGTGGTCATCGGCGCCCGCACCATGATCCGCGAGCACGCCACGGTGCACCGCGGCAGCATCGGCGGCCACGGCATCACCACCGTGGGCGCGGATTGCCTGCTGATGGTCAACGCGCATGTCGGGCATGATTGCACGCTGGACCACCACGTTATCCTCGCCAACAACGTGATGCTGGGCGGGCATGTCGAGATCGCCGACACGGTGTTCGTCGGCGGCGGCGCGGCCATCCACCAGTTCGTCCGCATCGGCCGGCAGGTGGTGGTGGGCGGCATGAGCGGCGTGGAGGCGGACATCATCCCCTTCGGCGCCGTCATGGGCAACCGCGCCCGGCTGACCGGGCTGAACCTGATCGGCCTCAAGCGCCGCGGCTTCCCGCGCAGCCAGATCCACACGCTGCGCGCCGCCTACCGCAGCCTGTTCCGCACCGCCGGCGTCTTCCAGGACCGCGTGGACATCACCGAGGCCAGCTTCGGCGAGGACCCGGTGGTGCAGGAGATCCTGGCCTTCATCCGCGCCGACAGCCGCCGCGGCCTCTGCCGCGCCGGCCGCGAGCTGCTGGATGAGGAGGAAGGCGCCGAGGCCGCGGCGTGACAGGCGCCGGGGCCTGAGCCGGTGTCTTCGCCCGCCATGCCGCGGCCTGGAATGCCGCCGCTCGGGATGATCGTCGGTGGCGGGCTGCTGCCGCAGCGCGCCGCCGCCGCCGCCGCCGCCGCCGGCCGCGTGCCGCATGTGGTGGTGCTGGAAGGCTTCGGCGAACCGCGCGACTATGCGGCCTATCCGCACATCGTCTGCCGCCTCGGCGCCGCCGGCCGCATGCTGGAGTGGCTGCGCGCCGCCGGGGCGCGCGACCTGGTGCTGGCCGGCCGCGTCTCCCGCCCCAGCTTCTTCGCGCTGCGGCCGGATGCGGGGGCGGCGAGGATGCTGCCGCGCATCGGCATGCGTGCCTTCGGCGGCGACGATTCGCTGCTGACCGCCGTGCTGCGCGTGCTGCGCGAGGAGGGCTTCAACCCGATGGAAGCCTATGCCGTGCTGGAGGACTTGCTGGTGCGCGACCCCACTGCCCTGACCACCCATCTGCCGGACGAGGATGCCCGGCGCGACATCCGCCGCGGCCTCGCCGTGGTGCGGGCGCTCGGCGCCGTCGATGTGGGGCAGGGGGCGGTGGTGCAGCAGGGGCTGGTGCTGGCCGTCGAGGCGATCGAGGGCACCGACGCCATGCTGGCCCGCGCCGGCACGCTGCGGCGCGAGGGGCCGGGCGGCGTGCTGGTGAAGATCCTGAAGCCGGGCCAGGACCGGAGGGTGGACCTGCCCACCATCGGGCCGGACACGGTGGCCAATGCCGCCGCTGCCGGCCTGCGCGGTATTGCCATCGAGGCGAACGGCACCATCATCGTCGACCGTGCGGCGACCGCCGCGGCGGCCGAGGCGGCCGGACTGTTCCTGCTGGCCATCGACCCGTCGCACGAAGCCTGGTCCGAAACCATCTCCTGACAGGGAAACACCCCATGAGCAGCTTCCTGCACACCATGATCCGCGTCGGCAACCTGGAGCGGAGCGTGGATTTCTACACGCGCCTGCTCGGCATGCAGGAGCTGCGCCGCAACGACGTGCCGGACGGCAAGTACACGCTGGTCTTCGTCGGCTACGCGCCGGAGAGCACCGGCGCCGGCGTCATCGAGCTGACCTACAACTACGGCGTGGACAAGTACGAGCTGGGCAACGCCTTCGGCCATCTCGCCATCGGCGTGCCGGATGTCTATGCCACCTGCGAGAAGCTGCGCGCCGAGGGCGCCAAGATCACGCGCGAGCCGGGGCCGGTGAAGTTCGGCACCACCGTCATCGCCTTCGTCGAGGACCCGGACGGGTACAAGATCGAGCTGATCGAGCGCAAGTCGGCGGAAGCCGGGACGCGCGGCTGACAGGCGTC
>NZ_JCACVY010000152.1:0-10913 GCF_058833935.1 Roseomonas sp. TS2
CGGGGCCGTCCGCCGGATCGGGGGGGAGCTGCACCAGCTTCAGCCCGTCCGGCGTGCAGAGGTGCAGCAGCAGGCCGTCCGCGCGCGGCTGCGCCATGCGCAGGCAGTGCGTCGCCGCCACCAGCCCCTGGCCGACCAGGAGCAGCGTGAACAGGCTCAGCAGGAAGGGGCGCAGCCGGGTCATCCCGGCGGCTGCCTAGAACTCCGCCTCGCGCCCGGCAAGCCCGGAACGGCCGGCATCGTCGCCTTCGAGCGGATAATCCACCTCCGCCTCGTAATGCGCCTGCTCCTTGCCGAGGCGGGAGGAGAACAGGGAGAAGCGCTCCACCACCACCGGCGGCGGGCGGAACAGGTTGTGCGCCTGGACGAAGCCGATCAGCTTGTCGGGCGCCACCTTGTCGGTGCGCGCCAGCGTCACGTGCGGCGCGAAGCGGCGGCGCTCGGGCGGCAGGCCGGCACGCTGCAGCGCCGTCTCCACCTTGGACTGGAGATGCGCCAGCCGCTCGCCGCGCTCGGCCTTCACATGCAGCGAGTGGATGCGCCCAGCCTTCTCGAAGATGTCGAGCCCCGCCAGCTGGAGGTCGAAGGGGCGGGCGCGGATGCCGGCCAGCGCCTCGTCCAGCTCATCCGCGCGCCAGCCCTCGACCTCGCCGATGAAGCGCAGCGTCAGGTGGTAGTTCTCGGGCGGCACCCAGCGCGCGCCGGGAAGTCCGCCGGCAAGGTCGGAGAGCTGCTCCCGCAGCGCCTCCGGCAGGGGCAGGGCAACGAACAGGCGTGGCATGGCGGCTCAACCTCCCTGCACCTTGGACAGAAGCTCCCGCACGGCGGGGAGCATGCGCCGCGCCATCTCCGCCGCGCCCTGCGCGTTGGGATGGATCCGGTCCGGCTGGTTCAGCGCTGGCTCGCCCGCCACCCCCTCCAGCAGGAAGGGATAGAAGACAACCTGGGGATACGCCTCGGCCAGCCGGGTGAAGGTGGCGGCGAAATCCCGCCCGTATTCGGCGCCGAGATTGGGCGGCGCCAGCATCCCGGCCAGCAGGGTGGGCAGGCCGCGCGCCGCGAGGCGGTTCAGGATGTCGTCGAGGTTGGCGTGGCTGTCGGCCGGCGGCAGGCCGCGCAGCCCGTCATTGCCGCCGAGCGCCACGATCACCGCCTGCGGCCGGTCGGCCAGCGCCCAGTCGAGCCGCGCCTTGCCGCCTGCCGTGGTGTCGCCCGAGACCCCGGCGGGGATGACGCGCACCGCCTCCCCCGCCTCCCGCAGCGCCTTCTGCAGCTGGGCGGGGAAGGCCTCCTCCGGCGCCAGCCCGTAGCCGGCGGTGATGGAATCGCCCAGGATCAGCAGCCGCACCGGCTCCTGCGCCCGGGCTGGCCACGCCGAAAGAAATATTCCGATACCGAGAGCTGCCCTTCGCAGTGCGGCACGCCGGCCATATCTGCGGAACATGCTGGACGCACCGAACGCCATCCGTTCCCCCGCTGCGAGGCCCCCCGCGGGGGCCGGACGCGACGCAAACCTCATCGAGGCCCGCGGGCTCGCCTTCAAGGTGGCGGGGCCGGGGGGTGAGGTCAACATCCTCCGCGGCCTTGATCTGGACGTGAAACAAGGTGAGGCGGTGGGGCTGGTCGGCCCCTCCGGCTCCGGCAAGACCTCGCTGCTGATGCTGCTGGCCGGGCTGGAGCGCGCCACCGGCGGCGGCCTCCGGGTCGCCGGCACCGATCTCGGCCGGCTGGACGAGGATGGCCTCGCGCGCTTCCGGCGCGACCATCTCGGCATCGTCTTCCAGGCCTTCCACCTGATCCCGACCATGACGGCGCTGGAGAACGTCGCCGTGCCGCTGGAATTCGCCGGGCGGGCGGATGCCTTCGAGCGCGCCCGGGTGGCGCTGGGGCGGGTCGGGCTCGGCCACCGGCTGGAGCATTACCCCGGGCAGCTCTCGGGCGGCGAGCAGCAGCGCGTGGCGCTGGCACGCGCTGTGGTGGGCGAGCCCAGCCTGCTGCTGGCCGACGAGCCCACCGGCAACCTCGACGGCGCCACCGGCCAGGCGGTGATGGACCTGCTGTTCGGCCTGCGGGAGCAGCTCGGCACCACCCTGCTGCTGATCACCCACGACCCGGCGCTCGCCGCCCGCTGCGGCCGCCGCCTGCGCATGGCCGATGGCCTGCTGGTGGAAGACAGCGCCACGCCCCCCCCGGCTGCTTCCTCGTGAGCGGCACCTTCGGGCTGAGCCTGCGCTTCGCGCGGCGGGAGCTGCGCGGGGGCTTGCGGGGGCTGCGCATCGTGCTGGCCTGCCTGGCGCTGGGGGTGGGGGCCATCGCCGCCGTCGGCACGCTGCGCGCCGGCATCCAGGCGGGGCTCTCCGCCGACGGCGCCCGCATCCTGGGCGGCGACCTCTCGGTGCGCGTCTCCTACCGCCCCATGCCGCAAGCGGCGCGGGACTGGATCACCGGCCAGGGCGCCCGCCTCTCCGAGGTGGTGGAGATGCGCGCCATGGCCATCGCCCCCTCGGGCGAGCGCTCCCTGGTGGAGCTGAAGGCGGTGGACGGGGCCTACCCGCTCTACGGCGCGCTGGCGCTGGAGCCGGCGCTGCCGCCGGAGCGGGGCGGGCGCCTCGCCCCCGGCGAGGTGGCGCTGGACCCGCTGGTGGCCGAGCGCCTCGGCGTCGCCCCCGGCGACGAGATCCGGCTGGGCGAGGCGCGGCTGCGCCATGCCGGCACCATCCGCTCGGAGCCGGACAAGGTGGCGAGCCCCGCCATCCTCGGCCCGCGCGCCATGATCGCAATGGAGAGCCTCCCGGCCACGGCGCTGATCCAGCCCGGCAGCCTGGTGCAGTACGAGTACCGCATCGCCCTGCCGCCCGGCCTGGCGCCCGGCCCCTTCGCCGAGGCGCTGCGCGTGGCGCATGACGATGGCGGCTGGCGCATCCGCGGCGCCGCCGAGGCCTCGCCCGGCGTCAACCGCTTCCTCGACCGTGCCGCCTCCTTCCTGACGCTCGCCGGGCTGACGGCGCTGCTGGTGGGCGGCATCGGCGTGGCCACGGGCGTGCGCGCCTGGCTGGACCAGCGGGCGCGCACCATCGCCACGCTGCGCTGCCTGGGCGCCCCGGCGCGGGTGATCTTCACCACCTACCTGCTCCAGGTGCTGGTGCTCTCGGCGCTTGGCATCCTGCTCGGGCTGCTGCTGGGGCAGGGGCTCTCGGTGCTGGCGGCGCGGGCGCTGGAAGGCGCCCTGCCGGTGCCGCCGCGCCTTGGCTTCTACCCGCTGCCGCTGGCCCAGGCGGCGCTCTACGGCGTGCTGACGGCGCTCACCTTCGCCCTCTGGCCGCTTGGCCGGGCGCGGGAGATCCCCGGCGCCGCGCTGTTCCGCGACGTGGTGCAGGGCGGCGGCGGGCGGCCGCGCTGGTCGCTGCTGGCGGTGAACGCCGCCGCCGCCCTGGCGCTGGTGGCGCTGGTGGTGGGCAGCGCCGAGCAGCCGGGCTTCGCGCTCGGCTTCTGCGCCGCTGCCGGCGGCACGCTGCTGCTGTTCCGCCTCGGCGCCAGCGCGCTGATGGCGCTGGCGCGGCGCTGGCGGCACCAGCGGCGCCCGGCGCTGCGCCTGGGCCTGGCCAACCTGCACCGCCCCGGCGCACCCACCGCGCTGCTGCTGGTGGCGCTGGGCATCGGCCTGACCACCCTCTCGGCGGTGGCGATGATCGAGGGCAACCTCCGCCGCCAGATCCAGGACCAGCTCCCCGAGGCGGCGCCCAACTTCTATTTCATCGACATCCAGTCCGACCAGGCGCGGCGCTTCGACGAGCTCGCCCTGGCGCAGCCCGGCGTGGCGGAGATCCGCCGCGTGCCCTCGCTGCGGGCGCGCATCACCGCCATCAAGGGTGTGCCGGTGGACCAGGTGCAGGCCACCGAGGACACGCGCTGGGCGCTGCGCGGCGACCGTGGCCTGACCTATGCCGCGACCCCGCCCGAGGGCACCCGCCTGGTGGCCGGCCAGTGGTGGGCGGCCGACTACAGCGGCCCGCCGCTGCTCTCGCTCGATGCCCGGCTGGCCGAGGGCTGGGGCGTCACGGTCGGCGACACGGTAACGCTCGACATCCTCGGCCGCGACATCGCGCTGAAGGTGGCGAGCCTGCGGCAGATCGAGTGGCAGGGGCTGGGGCTGAACTTCGTGCTGATCGCCTCGCCCGGGCTGCTGGAGGCGGCGCCGCACACCCACATCGCCACCCTGCGCGGCGACCCGGCGCGCGATGCCGCCGTGCTGCGCGCCATCACCGACGCCTTCCCCAACGTCTCCGGCATCCGCGTGCGGGACGCGCTGGAGGCGGTCTCCGGCCTGCTGGAGCGGCTCGGCACCGCCGTCTCGGCGGTGGCGGGGGTCACGCTGCTGGCGGGCGGGCTGGTGCTGGCCGGCGCCATGGCCGCCGGCCAGCGCCGCCGGGTGCGGGATGCCGTGGTGCTGAAGGTGGTGGGCGCCACCCGCGCCCAGGTGCGCCGCGCGTGGATGGTGGAGTTCGGCCTGCTCGGCGCCACGGCGGGCGTCATCGCGGCGCTTTGCGGCACGGCGGCGAGCTGGGCCGTGGCGCGCTACGTGATGCGGACGGACTGGGCCTTCCTGCCCGGCACGCTGGCCGCCACCATCCTGGGCTGCACCCTGCTGACGCTGCTGCTGGGCTATGCGGGCACGGCGCTGGCCCTGCGCGCGCGGGCCGCGCCATTGTTGCGCAATGAGTGATTTCCCGCCCCGGGGCCTTTCCGCTAAGGGAACCCTGCCGCGGGTGGGGCGGGCCGATGAATTCTGCGCGGCCCCGCCCGCCACGCCCGCGATTCCCGTTGAACCAGATTACCGTTAGTCCATATTACTCATGACCCGCGGATTCTCCGCGCTGGGAGGAGTTGAGACACCTATGGCCACTGGTCCCGACTATCGATACACGACGGGTGCGCCTGGCTGGGGTCGCACAGCGACTGCCGACGCGGCCGCCGTCGATGCCGGGCTGCGGTCCTACATGCTGCGCGTCTACAACTGGATGGCGTCCGGCCTGCTGCTGACGGCGATCGTTGCCTACCTGATCGCCAACACCGGCGCGGCCGACCTGTTCTACACGGTTGTCCGCACGCCGCGCGGCCTGGCCACGCAGCCGACCATCCTGGGCTTCGCGGCCATGCTCGCCCCGCTCGCCTTCGTGCTGGTGCTGTCCTTCGGCATCAACCGGATGAGCAAGGGCACGGTGCAGGCGCTGTTCTGGGTGTTCTGCGCGGCCATGGGCGCCAGCATGGCGAACATTTTCGCCGTGTATGTGGGCGCCTCGATCGCCAGCACCTTCTTCATCACCGCCGGCATGTTCGCCGCCGTCAGCCTCTACGGCTACACGACGAAGGCGGACCTGACGAAGCTCGGCACCTTCATGATGATGGGCCTGATCGGCATCATCATCGCCGGCGTGGTGAACATGTTCGTGGGCTCCTCGGCCCTGCAGTTCGCCATCAGCGTCATCGGCGTGGTGGTGTTCGTGGGCCTCACCGCCTACGACACGCAGCGGATCAAGTCCGACTACGTCGAGTACGCCTATGCCGAGGGCACGGACATCGCCGCCAAGCGCAGCGTGTTCGACGCGCTGGGCCTGTACCTGAACTTCATCAACCTGTTCCAGCTGCTGCTGCAGTTCATGGGCGTGCGCCAGCAGGACTGATCCTGCCGGCGCCCCGGTAAGGGTGGATGGCCCCGGGGGGAAACCTCCGGGGCTTTTTCTTTGCGCCGCTCAGCCCTGGGGCGGCGGGCCGAGCCCTTCCAGCCCCGTGCCGAGCGACGCCCACTCCGCGCGCAGCATGGCCAGCACGGTGGCGCAGGCCGGGTTCTCCATCTCCGGCCGCCAGGCCAGCACCAGCTCGGCGGCGGGCGGTGCCGGCATGTCCAGCGGCCGCAGCGCCACCTCGGCCGGCTGCAGCCGCTCGGCCGCGCGCGGCACCAGCGCCACCCCGAGCCCCGCCCCCACCAGCGCCAGGATGGAATGCGTCTGGCTGATGTGCTGCACCCGCTCCGGCACGATGCCCGAAAGGCGGAACAGGCCGGTGACGAGGTCGTGCAGGTAGCGCCCCTCCACCGGCGGGTAGGTGATGAGCGGCTCGTCCTCCAGCGCCGACAGGGCGATGGCGGGGCGCGACGCCAGCGGATGCGCCCGCGGCAGCGCCACCAGCAGCGCCTCCCGCTGCACCCGGGTGCTGAGCAGCCCGGCCGGGCGCCCCACCGGCCGCAGCAGGCCGAGATCGAGCCGCCCCGCCTGCAGGGCCTGCACCTGCTCCTGCGAGACCGCCTCGCGCAGCGTCAGCGTGATCTCCGGCAGGCGGGTGCGCAGCAGGCCCACCAGCCGCGGCAGCACGCCATAGCTGGAGGCGGCGGTGAAGCCGATCCGCACCTCGCCGCTCTGCCCGCGCGCCACGCGCCGGGCCTGGAGGGCGGCGCCCTCGGCCAGCCGCAGCAGCCGCCGGGCATCCTCCAGGAAGGCCTGGCCTGCCGGGGTGAGGCGCACGCCGCGGCTGTCCCGCCACAGCAGCACGGCGCCGAGCCGGTGCTCCAGCGCCTGGATCTGCCGGCTCAGCGGCGGCTGCGTCATGTTCAGCCGCGCCGCGGCCCGGTGGAAGTGCAGCTCCTCCGCCACCGCGACGAAGCAGCGCAGCTGGTTGAACTCGAACATGGATACCGCCCCGGCATCGGCCGATGCCGAATCAGGTTTAGACCGGTATCGCCGCGCAGGCCTAGAGCGGAAGCCAAGGCCGCGCGCCACAGGCGGCCAGTTCCGGGGAGAACAACCAAGATGCTTCGCCGCACCCTGCTGCGCGCCGCGCCCCTGGCCGGCGCCGCCGCCCTCTCGCCGCTGGCCGCACCCGCCCTGCGCGCCCAGGGGTTCGACCACACGCTGCGCATCATCGTGCCGAACGCGCCGGGCGGCACCAGCGACATCATCGCCCGCCTGCTGGCGCCCGAGATGACGAAGGCGCTCGGCCAGTCGGTGGTGGTGGAGAACCGGGCCGGCGCCGCCGGCAACATCGGCGCCGACGCCGTGGCCAAGAGCCCGCCGGATGGCCACACCCTGCTGCTGATGGACGTCTCGACGCTCGCCATCAACCCGGCGCTGTTCCCGCGCATCCCCTTCGACGTGCAGCGCGACCTCGCGCCCGTCACCATGCTGATCTACGCGCCCTATCTCGCCGCCACCCGCAACACCCTGGCGGTGACGGACGCCGCCAGCCTCGCGGCCCATGCCAGGGGGAAGGGCGGGCTGAACCTGGCCAATGCCGGCGTCGGCAGCCTGACGCACCTCACCGCCGTGGAGGTGGCCGCGAAGCTCGGCGGCGAGGTGACGCACGTGCCCTACCGTGGCGGCGCGCCGGCGCTGCTCGCCATCAGCTCGGGCGAGGCGGACATGATCATCAACGGCGCCACGGCGACGCAGCCCTACGTGGTGAACGGGCAGATGCGCGGCATCGCCGTCTCCGGCCCGCACCGGCTGGCGGCGCTGCCGAACGTGCCGACCTTCGCCGAGCTGGGCTGGCCGATGGCCGATGCCGGCACCTGGCAGGGGGTGATGGTGCAGGGCAACACGCCGCGCCCACTGGTGGAGAAGCTGGAGACGGTGCTGCGCGCGGTGATGGCGCAGCCGGCCATCGCCGGCCGCATCGCCGAGCTGGGCGGCGAGCCGCGGGTGGAGGGGCCGGACGCCTTCCGCCGCTGGCTGGCCCAGGCGACGGAGAGCTACGGCGCCATCGTCCGTACCCACAACATCCGCCCCGAGTGAGGAAGCCCGCCGCATGAGCCTGTCCACCGCCCCCGCCGCCCTGCGGCGCGCGCCCCGGGAGCTGGAGGCCTTCGCCACGGCGCTGTTCGCGGCGGCGGGGCTGGAGCGTGGCATGGCGGAGAGCGTCGGCCGGCTGCTGGTGCTGACCGACATGATGGGCCGCCGCACCCACGGCCTGGCCCAGGCCGGCGCCTACCTGGCCGAGATCGCGGCGGGGCGGATGGAGACCGCCGGCCAGCCGGAGGTGCTGCGCGACACCGGCGCCACCCTGGTCTGGGATGGCGGCTACCGCCCTGGCCTGTGGCTGGTGGAGCAGGCCGTGGAGGAGGCCCTCGCCCGGCTGCCGCGGCATGGCGTCGTCACCCTCGCCATGCGGCGCAGCCACCATATCGGCTGCCTCGCCGCCCTGGCCAGGCGCGCCACCGATGCCGGCTGCTTCGTCATGCTGGCCTCCTCCGGCCCGCACAGCCGGATCGTGGCGCCCTTCGGCGGGCGGGAGGCGCTGTTCAGCCCCAACCCCTTCGCGGTCGGCTTCCCGGCCGGCGCCGTGCCGGTGCTGGTGGACATCTCCGCCTCCATCACCACCGTCTCGATGACGCGGCAGAAGGCCGCCGCCGGCGAGATGTTCGAGCACCCCTGGCTGCTGGACGCCGAGGGCCGCCCGACCCGCGACCCCACCGTGATGGAGCGCGAGGCGTCGCGCGGCAGCCTGATGCTGTTGGGCGGGCCGGAGGCGGGGCACAAGGGCTTCGGCCTGGCGCTGATGGTGGAGGCGCTGACCCAGGGCCTGGCCGGCCATGGCCGGCGGGACGCGCCGGGCCGTTGGGGCGCCAGCGTCTACCTGCAGGTGATGGACCCCGGCGCCTTCGCCGGGCGGGAGGCCTTCGGGGACCAGATGTCCTTCCTGGCCGAGGCCTGCCGCGCCAACGCGCCGGCCGACCCCGCCCGCCCGGTGCGCCTGCCGGGCGAGCAGGCGGCGCGCGGCATCGCGCGGGCCGAGGCGGAGGGGCTGGAGGTGCCGGCCGGGACCGTGGCCGCGCTGCGCGAATGGTCGGCGCGGCTGGGCGTCGCCTTTCCCGGCTGAAGCCAGCCGCCGCGCAGGAAAAAGGCCCGGGAGCTGGCTGCTCCCGGGCCTTCTTGCGTATCCGGCTGCCGTAGCGTGGCGGTCAGCCCTGCTTCAGGTGCTCCAGCAGCTTGTTCATCGCCGCGTTCTTGTCGGTGCCGTCGATCGCCGCGACCTCGGCGGCCAGCCGGTCCATGGCCAGCTCGTAGATCTGCCGCTCGGAGAAGGACTGGTCCGGCTGGCCGGCGTTGCGGTGCAGGTCGCGCACCACCTCGGCGATCTGCACGGGGTCGCCGCTGTTGATCTTCTGCTCGTATTCCTGGGCGCGGCGGGACCACATGGTACGCTTGATGCGGGCGCGGCCCTTCAGCGTCTCCAGCGCCTCGCCCATCATGTTGGTGTTGGCGAGCTTGCGCAGGCCGGAGGAGGCCGCCTTGTTCAGCGGCACCCGCAGCGTCATGCGGTTCTCCTCGAAGGTGACGATGATCACCTTCAGCTCCGTGCCGGCCACCGCCATGCTCTCGATGCCCTGCACCTGACCCACGCCGTGGGTCGGGTACACCACATGGTCGCCGGCCTTGAACTCGCTGCCCTGGTTGCCGAGCGGCTTGGGCGGCGGAACAGGGCGGGAGGACCCGCCTTCGGTGGGGGAGGGACTCTGGGATTCCGACATGCCTGGGCGACGTCCGGGTAGGATGCGGGGGGAGGTTCGGGATTCGGCCGGGGCCGGCTCGGGTTGCGTGCTGGTGGATCTCGCGCCGGCGGGTGGCTTCATCCGCTGTCTACTCCTGCGAACCGCAAGTGCGGGGAGGGGCGGCGCCACCGGAGGGAGCCGGCCGCGCGTTCATCGCCTCACGCACCCAGAAAAGCTGGGGCCGCGCCGGGGCGCGGACAACCAGGCCCAAATCGCAGGATAGCAAAAAACGCGTGATTCGTCACGCGGCGCCGGGCTTGGGGTCGAACAGCTCTTTCTTGTCCGGCTTGCCGTTCCATTCCTCGGCATCGGCCGGCGCCTCGCCCTTGCGGGTGATGTTCGGCCATTGCTGGGCATAGGTGCGGTTCAGCTCCGCCCATTCGGCGGCGCGGTCGTCGCTGTCGGGGAAGATGGCCTCGGCGGGGCATTCGGGCTCGCAGACGCCGCAGTCGATGCATTCATCCGGGTGGATGACCAGCATGTTCTCGCCCACGTAGAAGCAATCCACCGGACAGACTTCCACGCAGTCCATGTACTTGCAGCGAATGCAGTTCTCGGTGACGACGTAGGTCACGGGCCCCAATCCTTCTGCCGTCCGTTCCAGACAGCTCCTGCGCCAGACACCCTGGCGCGCGGCGGAGAAATGGACCGCAATGCCCGCCCGCGCAACCGCCTTTCTGCGATGGCGCGGCCCCGCGCCGGGCATGGCGGAGGTCAGGGCGCGGCGGGCGGCGGGGCGCCTGGCGGCGGCTCGGTCAGGTCCTCGTAGAGGGTGCGCGCCTCGGGGGCGGGGCCGCGCCGGCCGGCCAGGGCCAGGATGCGCCAGACCCGCACGCTGCCACGCTCCGGCCCGCCGAGGGCGAGGGTCATCACATCACCGGGGCGGAGCTTCGCGTGCGGCTTGTCCACCGGCTGGCGGTTGAGGCGGACGGCGCCGCGCGCCACGAGGCGGGAGCAATCCGCGCGGGTCTTGGCCACCCGCGCGCACCACAGCCACTTGTCGAGCCGCTGCCAGTCGCGGTCCTCGTCGCCGCCGGCCGCCAAGTCAGTCCTTGCCCAGCTTCAGGCGCGCCAGCACCGCGAAGGGGCTGTCCGGGTCCGGCCCCTTGCCCTTCTCGGGCGAGAAGGAGAAGGAGCGTGGCTCCTGCCCGCGGTCGTTGCGCGGGCCGCGGCGGTCGCCGCGCTCGCCCTGCGGGCGCGGCGGCCGGTCGCCCTGGTGGCGGTCTCCCTGCGGGCGGGGGCCGCCCTTGCCCTGGAAGCGCGGTCCGCCACCGGCCTGGTCGCGCGGGCCGCGCTCGCGGCGCGGCTCCCGCTCCGGCGCCGGGGGCGTGCCCTCGGGGGTGCCTTCGGCGGCGGGCGCGGCCTCGCGCGG
>NZ_JCACVY010000153.1:0-10885 GCF_058833935.1 Roseomonas sp. TS2
CCCTGGCGCAGACGGGCGAGACGCGCTCCCCCCTGCGGCCGGGCATCCCCACCCTGATCGAGAGCGGCGTGGCCGGCGTTTCCGCCCGCGCCTTCTGGGGGCTGCTGGCGCCGGCGGGGGTGCCGGACGCGGTCATCGGCCGCTTCCACGCCGCCCTGCAGGAGGCGCTGCGCCAGCCCGCCCTGCGCCAGCCGCTGGAGAGCCAGGGGGTGGACGTGGTGGCCTCCACCCCGGAGGCATTCGAGACCTTCCTGGCGGAACAGGCGAAGATCTGGACCGCCGTGGTGCGCGAGAAGAAGATCTCGGCCAACTGAGGGCGGCCGGGGGGAGGCCGCGCGCCTCCCCCCGGCCCTTCAGGCACCGGCCAGCGCCGCCTTGCGCCGGCCGAATTGCTGGTCGGCCAGCACGCCGAGCAGGATGACGCTGCCCATCACCGCGAAGTTCAGCGAGGAGGGGATGCCGAGGATGTTCACTAGGTTCTGCAGGATCTGCAGCAGCACCGTGCCGAGCACGATGCCGAGCACGCTGCCCTCCCCCCCGCGCAGCGAGCAGCCGCCCAGCACCGCCGCGGCGATGGCGTAGAGCTCGTAGAAATTGCCGAAGGAGGAGGGCGAGACGGAGCTGGTGTAGAACACCAGCAGCACGGTGGAGAGCCCCGCCAGCAGCCCGCCCAGCAGGTAGGCGCCGACCACCACCGCGCGCGTGTCGATGCCCGAGTGCCGCGCCGCCTCCTCGTTGCGCCCCACCGCGTAGAGGTAGCGGCCGAACACCGAGCGGTGCAGCAGCACCCCCACCACCAGCGCCACCACGAGCAGCGCGATGAAGGGGTGCGGGATGCCGAAGCTGCGGCCGGAGGCGAGCCAGGTGAGCGTGTCGAGGTCGCCGGCATAGCCGAAGCCCATCGTGCCGTCCTGCGTGTAGTAGCGGGCGGCGCCGCGGTAGATCAGCAGACCGCAGAGGGTGACGACGAAGGGCTGCAGCCCCAGCCGCGTCACCAGCACCCCGTGCAGCGCGCCGAGCAGCAGCCCCGCCACCAGCACCACCAGCACGGCGAAGGGCCAGAACAGCTCGTAATTCACCAGCAGGTCGACGAAGACGACGCCGAGCAGCGCCAGCATCGCCCCCACCGAGAGGTCGATGCCCGCCGTGATGATGATCAGCCCCTGGCCGATGCTGAAGATGCCGAACAGGCCGATGAGGTTGGCCATGTTCAGCAGGTTGACTGTGGAGAGGAAGAGCGGGTTGAGGAAGGCGGTGATGGCGCCGATCACCACCAGCAGTGCGCCGAGGCCGAGATCCTTGCGGTTCACGCGGCGGCCTCCTCGCCCTGGCCGATGGCCAGGCGCAGCACCGCCTGCTCGCTGAACAGGTCGCGGTCCAGCATGCCGCTGATGCGGCCCTCATGCATCACGGCGATCCGGTCGGAGACGCCGATCACCTCTTCCATGTCGCTGGAGATCATCAGGATGGCCACCCCCTCGTCGGCCAGCGCGCGCATCAGCGCGTAGATCTCGCCCTTGGCGCCGGCATCGATGCCGCGCGTCGGCTCGTCGAACAGGATCACCCGCGGCGCCATGCTGAGCCACTTGGCCAGCACCACCTTCTGCTGGTTGCCGCCCGAGAGCGTGGCGGCGACGACGCCGACATGCGGCGCCTTGATGCGCAGCGCCCGCGCCTGCCGCTCCGCCGTGGCAGCCTCCTTCCGCCGGTCCAGCAGGAACAGCCGCGCGAAGCTGTGCAGCGAGGCGAGGCTGACATTCTCGGCGATGGGCATGGAGAGCACGAGGCCCGCCGCCTTGCGGTCCTCCGGCACCAGGTAGAGGCCGGCGCGCACCGCGTCGCGCGGCGAGGCCAGGCGCAGCGGCCGCCCGTCCAGCAGCACCCGTCCGCCGCGCGGCGGGTCGAGCCCGAACAGGGCGCGAGCCAGCGAGGTGCGCCCGGCCCCCACCAGCCCGGCCAGCCCCAGGATCTCGCCCGCGCGGATCTCCAGATCCGCCCGCGCCTGGGGGAAGGCGTCCGTCACCAGCCCCTCCGCCTTCAGCCCGCCCGGCCCGGGGGCGCGGCGCGGCGGCGTGTAGAGGGCGCGCAGCTCCCGCCCGATCATCAGCCGGATCATCGCCGCGTGGCCGATCTCGCCGCGCTCCAGCGCGCCGGCGAGCTTTCCGTCGCGCAGGCAGACGACGCGGTCGGCGCAGTCGACGATCTCGGCCAGGCGGTGGGTGATGTAGATGATGGCGGTGCCCGCGGTGCGCAGCTCCTGCACCACGGCGAGCAGCCGCGCCGTCTCCGACAGCGTCAGCGAGGAGGTCGGCTCGTCGAAGATGATGATGCGCGCCTCGGCCGCCAGCGCCTTGGCGATCTCGACGAGCTGGCGCTGCGCGATGGAGAGCGCGGCCAGCGGCGTCTCGGGCGTGAAATCGGCGCCGAGCCGCGCCAGCAGCGGCCGCACCCGCGCCGCCGCCGCGCGCCGGTCGAGCAGGCGCAGCGGGCCGCCGCGCAGCGGCTCGCGCCCGAACAGCACGTTGGCCGCCACGTCGAGATTGTCGAAGAGGTTCAGCTCCTGGTGCACGAAGGCGATGCCGGCGGCCTGCGCGTCGGGCACGGTCAGGCGGGGCCATTCCCGCCCCCCCACGACGATGCGCCCGGCGCTGGGGGCGACGACGCCGCCCAGCACCTTCATCAGCGTGGACTTGCCGGCGCCGTTCTCGCCGATCAGCCCGAGCACCTCTCCCGGCCGCAGCCGCAGGCTCACATCGTCCAGCGCCCGCACGCCGGGATAGCTCTTGCTGATGCCCTCGAGCGACAGGATCGGGGCCATCCCGTCCATGGCGGCCTACCGGCTCCGCAGCAATTCGCGCATCTGCGCCTGGAACTCCTGCACGTTGCTCTTGTCGATGATGCGGGTGGGCACGATGATCTGCTTGTTCTCGGGGATGAAGGAGCGGTCCCCCTCCAGGTACTTCACCATGCCGACCATGCTGCGGTAGCCGAACTCGTAGGGCTGCTGCACCACGGTGGAATGGATGGTGCCGTCCGCCACGCCGCGCAGCGTCAGCCCGTCCTCGTCGAAGCCGACGATGCGGACCTTGCCCTCGCGCCCCGCGCCCTTCACCGCCTGGTAGATCTGCGGCGTGTTGTAGGCCCACAGCCCGACCATCAGGTCGATGTCGTCGCGGCGCGCCAGCGTGTCCTCGACATTGCGCTTGGCGCGCGCCATGTCGCTCTCGTCGGTGCGGATGTCGGCCACCTCGATGTTGCCGCCCTGCAGCGCCTCGCGGATGCCCTGCACGCGCTCGCGCGCATTGTCGGCGTCCATGGTACCGACGAAGAGCATGGCCTTGCCGCCCTGCGGCAGCGCCGCCTTCATCTGCCGCCCGGCCTCGCGCCCGGCGGCGACATTGTCCGTGCCGATATAGACGGCGCGGTTGCTGTTGGGCGCGTCGCTGTCGGTGGTGAACAGCACCGCCTGGGCGGCGGCGCGGTTCAGCATGTCCGTGCTGTTGCCGGGGTTGATGGCGGAGATGGCGATGCCGGCGACACGCCGCGCCAGCAACTCGTCCACGATGCGGCGCTGCTCGGCGGCGCTCGCCTGGGCGGGGACGATCATCTCCATGTTGTATTGCGGGTATTCGCGGTTCGCCTTCTCGATGCCGCGGCGCGCGATGGTCCAGAAATCGGCCGAGACGTTGACGACGAAGGCGAGGGTCTTCTTGTCCTGCGCCGCCGCGCCGCGCGGCAGGGCGGCGGCGGAAAGCGCGAAGGCGGCCGGGGCGGCCAGCAGGCTGCGGCGTTGCATCATGTCCCTCCCAGGACGTTGAGGCCCGGCTCCCTCTCGTTCGGCGGGGGAGTCTCGGGCCGGTCAGGCCAGCGGAGGAATTTGGCCCCGAGGGCCAGCTGCGCCGCCAGCCGAAGCTGGCGGCGGCATCATCACCTTTCCGCGAATGACCTCAGGTCCAGCCGCCATCGACGACGAATTCCTGCGCCGAGCACATGGCGGAGGCGGCGGAGGCGAGGAACAGCGCCATGTCGGCGATGTGCGCCGGCATCACCCGCCCGGCCAGCACCTGCCCGGCCTCGATCTCGCGCTCCGCCTCCGGCGTCACCCAGAGCGAAAGCTGGCGCTCGGTCATCACCCAGCCCGGCACCAGCGTGTTCACGCGGATGCCCTGCTTGCCGTAGTCCCGCGCCAGGCCGCGGGTCAGCCCGTGCACCGAGGCCTTGGCCATGGTGTAGGCGGGCATGCCGCCCTGCCGCAGCTTCCAGCTCACCGAACCGAAATTGACGATGGAGCCGCCGCCCGCCCGCTGCATCTGCGGCAGGATGGCCTGCGCTGCGAAGAACAGCGGCCGCTGGTTGATGGCCATGCGGTCGTCCCAGTATTCCGGCGTCACCGCCTCCGGCTCGTGGCGCTGGTCGTTGGCGGCGTTGTTCAGCAGCACGGTGATGTCGCCATGCGCCGCGGCGGCTTCGGCGATGGCGGCGCGCAGCGCGGCGATGTCGCGGATGTCGCAGGGCAGGAACAGCGGCGCCACGGCCCCGGGCAGGGCGGCAACCCGCTCCGCCAGGGCGCGGCTCGCCTCCTCGGCGATGTCGACGAAGGCGACACGGGCGCCCTGCAGCGCGAAGGCCTCGGTCAGCGCGGCGCCGATGCCGCTGCCGCCGCCGGTGATGAACACGCTGCGGTCGCGCAGGTCGGGATAGATGGCATTGGGGGTCATGGCGTCTCCTGCCGGCGCTGCTGCCCCGGCGCCCGGAGGCGGCGCCCCTTCGGGCGGGGCCGCTTCCTGGCGGGGGTCGCCGGCAGCATGCGTCCGCGCGCCGCTTCAGGCCAGGGCGATCTCGCCCACGGCCATGACAGGGTGGAGAGGGCGGCGCGGCGCCCGCCTCAGCCCTCCACGCTCTGCAGGATGCGCCGGGCCAGCCGCAGGTGCAGCCCCTCGATCATCCGCCCCTCCAGCGAGAGCACGCCCTGGTCCGGGCTCGCCGCGAAGGCCGCCACCACCGCGCGCGCCCAGCTCTGCCGCTCCGCATCCGGGGTGAAGGCGGCGTTCACCGGCGCGATCTGCGCGGGGTGGATGCAGAGCTTGCCGGCGAAGCCGTCGCGCGCCGCCTCCGCCGCCTCGCGCGCCAGACCCTCGGCGTCGCGCGGGTCGGGGTGGGGGGTGTCGAGCGCGGGCAGGCCGGCGGCGGCGGCGGCCAGCAGCATCGCCGCCCGCGCCTGCCGCACCGGCGCGGCATAGGCCCCCGCCGCGTCGCGCGGGGTGACGCCGATGTCGGAGGAGAGGTCCTCGGCGCCGAAGCACAGCGCCCGCAGGCGCGGCGGCGCGCCGCGGTAATCCAGCCCGTGCAGCGAGGCCGCCGTCTCCGTCACCAGCGCCAGCACGGCGGTGCGGCCCGGCGCCTGCCCGGCCGCCACCTCCAGCGCCTCCAGGTGGTGGTCGAGCGCCAAGATGTCGGCCATGCCGGCGCATTTGGGCAGCATCACCGCCGCCGGCGCGCCCGGCAGCACCGCCGCCAGATCCTCCAGGTACCAGGGCGTGCCGCGCGCATTCACCCGCACCACCACCGGGCGGCCGGCCAGCCCCGGCAGCATCGCCGCCAGCGCGGCGCGGGCGCCGGCCTTGGCCGCGGGCGCGACGGAATCCTCCAGGTCCAGCACCACGCCATCGGCCGGGCCGTCCAGCGCCTTTTCGATCTTGCGCGGCGAATCCCCGGGCGCGAAGAGCAGGCTGCGCAGCCTCATGCCGCGCCCTCCGCCGGGCGGCGGCGCATCAGCGCGGCGCGCTCGCAGCTTGCCACCACCTCGCCGCGCTGGTTGTAGGCCTCGTGCCGCAGCGTGACGATGCCGGCATCGGCGCGCGAGCGGCTGGGCCGCGCCGAGACCACCATGCTGCGCACGCCGAGCGTGTCGCCGGCGAAGACCGGCACGGGGAAGCGCACATCCGTCATGCCGAGATTGGCGATGGCGGTGCCGTTGGTGGTGTTGTGCACGCTCATGCCGATCATCAGCCCGAGCGTCAGCAGCGAGTTCATCAGCGGCTTGCCGAACTCGCTGTCCTTCATGAACTCGGCGTCCAGGTGCAGCCGCGCCACGTTCATCGTCATGCCGCAGAACAGCACGTTGTCGGCTTCCGTCAGGGTGCGGCGCCAGCCGGCGTCGATCTCCAGCCCCTCGGTCAGCTCCTCGAACCACAATCCGCCCATCGGTCTTCCTCCCCGCGCTTCAGTAGGATTTCGGCAGCCCCAGCACCTTCTCCGCGATGAAGCAGAGGATGAGCTGGGGGCTGACGGGCGCGATGCGCGGGATCATCACCTCGCGCAGGAAGCGCTCCACATGGTATTCCTTGGCGTAGCCGAAGCCGCCATGCGTCATCACCGCCTGCTGGCAGGCGCGGAAGCCGGCCTCGGCGGCGAGGTACTTGGCGGCATTGGCCTCGGCCCCGCAGGAGAGGCCGCGGTCGTAGCGCCAGGCCGCCTGCAGGATCATCAGCCGCGCCGCCTGCAATTCCATCCAGTTGGCGGCCAGCGGGTGCTGGATCGCCTGGTTCTGCCCGATCGGCCGGCCGAATACGCGCCGCTCCCGCGCATAGGCGGTGGCCCGCTCGAGCGCCACGAAGCCAAGGCCCGCCGCCTCGGCCGCGATCAGGATGCGCTCCGGGTTCAGCCCGTGCAGGATGTACTCGAAGCCGCGCCCTTCCTCGCCGATGCGGTCCTCCTCCGGCACTTCCAGCCCGTCGAAGAACACCTCGTTGGAATCCACCGCCTTGCGGCCCATCTTCTCGATCTCGCGCACCGAGACGCGGCTGCGGTCGAGCGTGGTGTAGAACAGGCTCAAGCCCTCGGTGCGGCGCTTCACCTGCTCGATCGGCGTGGTGCGCGCCAGGATCAGCGCCTTCTCCGCCACCTGCGCGGTGGAGATCCAGATCTTCTGCCCATGGATCACGTAGCGGTCGCCACGCCGCTCGGCGCGGGTGCGCAGGCGGGTGGTGTCGAGCCCCGCATCCGGCTCGGTGACGGCGAAGCAGGCCCGCTCCTTGCCCTGGATCAGCGGCGGCAGCATCCGCCGCTTCTGCGCCTCGCTGCCGAACACCACCACCGGGTTCAGCCCGAAGATGTTCATGTGCACGGCGGAGGCGCCGCTCATGCCGGCGCCGGATTGCGAGATGGCCTGCATCATGATGGCCGCCTCGGTGATGCCGAGGCCGGCGCCGCCATATTCCTCCGGCATGCAGATGCCGAGCCAGCCATCCCGCGCCATGGCCTCGTAGAATTCCTGCGGGAAGCCGCCCTCGCGGTCGTGCCTGAGCCAGTACTCGTCGCCGAAGCCGGCGCAGATGCGCGCGGCGGCGTCGCGCACCGCCTCCTGCGCCTCGGTCAGGGTGAAGTCCATGGCTCAGGGTCTCCCGGCGGGTTGCGACCAGAGGGCGGGGGCGGCGGGGTCCAGCGGCGGCGGCGGGCCGGGCTCGGCCGGCGGCGTGCCGGACCAGCGGCCGAGCGGCGCCGGGCTGCGCAGCACCCGCCCATCCGGCATCTCCACGCGCCGCCAGAAGCCGGTGGCTGCCAGGTGCGGATCCTCCAGCAGGCCGGGGATGTCGTTCACCGGGGCCACGGGGATGTCGGCGTCGGAGAGGCACGCCATCCACGCCGCCGTGCCGCGCTCCAGCAGCGCCTCGGCCACGCGGCCATAGGCGTGGTCGATATGGGCCTGGCGCGCGGCGTGGGTGGCGAGGCGCGAATCCTCCGCCAGCTCCGCCTCGCGCCCCACCAGGGCGAAGAAGCGGCGCCAGTGCGCGTCGGTGTAGAGCAGCACGGCGATCCAGCCATCGGCGGTGCGGTAGGGGCGGCGCTGCGGCGACATCAGCCGGGCGTAGTGCGGCCCGCCCTCGGGCGGTTCGAAGCTCAGCCCGCCAAGATGGTCGCCGGCCACGAGGTCGGCGAAGGTCTCGAACATCGGCACCTCCACCTCCTGCGCGATGCCGGTGCGCTCGCGGCAGGCCAGCGCCGCCATCACGGCGAAGGCGAGATGCGCGCCCACCACGCGGTCCGCCAGCGTCAGCGGCACATAGGCCGGGTCGCCGCCGCGCGCCGCGCCGATGGTGGCGGCGAGCCCGCCCGCCGCCTGGATCAGGTCGTCATAGGCCGGGCGGGCGGCGTAGGGGCCGCCCGCGCCGTAGCCATAGGCGCAGGCGACGATCAGGCGGGGGTTGGCCTCCGCCAAGTCCTGCCGCCGCAGGCCGAGCCGGGCGGCGGCGTCGGGGCGCATGTTGTGCACCAGCACGTCCGCCTCCGCCGCCAGCCCGCGCAGCGCCGCCTGGCCCTCCGGCGACTTCAGGTCGAGCACCACGCCGCGCTTGCCGCGGTTGAGGTGGGCGAACATCGCGCCCCCCTGCCCGGCGCGGCGCAGCACGTCGCCCTCCGGCGGCTCCACCTTCAGCACCTCGGCGCCGAGGTCGGCCAGCAGCCGCGTGGCATAGGGGCCCATCACCACGGTGCTGGCATCCAGCACCCGCAGCCCGGCGAGCGCGGTCATTCCTTCTCGATCCCGGCGGCCTCGATCAGCTCGCGCCACTTCACCAGCTCGGCGCGGACGAAGGCGTCGAGCGTCTCGGGCGGGCCGGAGAAGGCCTCGAAGCCGAGGGCGGCGAAGCGCTTCTGCACCTCCGGCCGCTCCACCGCGCGGCGGATGGCGGCGTTCAGCGTCTGCACCACCGGCCCGGGCAGCCCGGCCGGGCCGAACACGCCGTTCCAGGAGGTGATGTCGAACCCCGCCAGCCCGGCCTCGGCCATCGAGGGCATGTCGGGCATCAGCGCCGAGCGTTCCTTCGTGCTCATCGCCAGGGCGCGCAGCTTGCCGGCCTGCACATGCGGCAGCCCCGCCGCGAGGTCGACGAACATGCAGGTCACGCGGCCGGCCATCACGTCCGTCATGGCGGGCGGCGTGCTGCGATAGGGCACGTGCAGCATCTCCACGCCGCCCATCCGCGCCATGGTGGCGCCGGCGACGATGCCGGTGCTGTTGCCGCTGGCGTAGGAGAGCCGGCCGGGCTGGCGCCGCGCCAGCGCCAGCAATTCCTCCACGCTGCGCGCCGGCACCGCTTCCCCCACCACCAGCATGAAGGGCAGGTTGCCCATGCGCGCGATGGGGGTGAAGTCGGCCACCGGGTCGTAGTCGATCCGCTTCATCAGCGAGGGGTTGGCGGAATGGCTGGTGTTGGTGGTCATGAACAGGGTGTGGCCGTCCGGCGCGGCCCGCGCCGCCGCCATGGCGGCGATGGTGCCGTTGGCGCCGGCGCGGTTCTCCACCACCACGGGCACCTCCAGCGTCGGCCCCAGCAGCTCGGCCAGGATGCGCGCCACGGCGTCGGTGCCGCTGCCGCCGGCGAAGGGCACCAGCAGCGTCACCGGGCGCTGCGGCTTCCACGCCTCCGCGCGGGCGGGCCGGGCCAGCAGGGGCAGGGCGGGCAGCGCGGCGGCGGCGGCCAGCAGGGTGCGGCGGCGCGCCAGGGGGGCGGCGCTCATGCGTGGCCTCCCGCGCGGCGCACCACCTTGGCCGGGTCCTCGCCATAGGGCGGCGAGTAGATCACCAGCACCTGCACCGGCTCCTCGCTCACCACGGTGAAGATGTGCTCCTCGCCGGCGGGGAAGAAGCACATCTCGCCCGGCCCGATCTCGCGGCTCTGGCCGCACACCTCGGCGCGGGCGCGGCCGGCGAGCATGTAGCAGGCCTGCTCCATGCCGGGATGCGCGTGCGGCAGCGCCCCCTGCCCGCCCTCGATGGTGCCGAGCAGCACCTCCATCCGCGTCGCCCCCACCGTCTCGGGGGCGATCAGGCGGCGGTTCACCGTGCCGGTGTGGTTGGCGGGGCTGTAGCCGGGCACATCCTCCGGCCGCACGAAATAGCTGCGCTGCGGGGTCTCGGGCATCGGTTCCTCCTGGCGCCGGGCTTGCCGCCGGCTGTCTTCGCTGGAAATTCCGGACCCTGCGGGGCCATAAATCAATTGAAATTTTTTGCTCCCCCTATAGATATTTTTTATGACCGTTACCCTGAAGGGCCTGCGCGCCTTCAACACCGTGCTGCGCTACGGCAGCTTCACCCGTGCCGCCGGGCTGCTGCACATCACCCAGCCGGCGCTGACGGTGCAGATCCGGCAGCTGGAGGCGGCGCTCGGCCTGCGCCTGCTGGACCGCACGCCGCAGGGCGCCGAGCCCACCGCCGCCGGGCGCGAGCTGGCCCGCAGCCTGGAGCCGCTGCTGCGCGAGCTGGACCACACGGTGAGCAGCCTGCAGGACCTGGCGGCGCGGCGGCGCGGCGCGGTGCGGCTGGCGGCGCTGCCCTCGGTGGCCTCCGGCCTGCTGCCCGGCGCCATGGCGCGGCTGCTCGCCACCCACCCCGAGCTGCGCGTGCGGCTGCATGAGGCGGTGACCGGGCAGATCTACGAGATGGTGCGGGCCGAGCAGGTGGATCTCGGCATCGCCACGGACCTGGCCCCGGGCGGCGAGCTGTCGGTCGATCCGCTGTTCCGTGACCAGATCCTGGCCCTGCTGCCGCCGGACCACGCCCTGGCCGGCCAGGCGGCCATCCCGCTGGCGCGGCTGGCCAAGGAGCGGCTGCTGCTGCTGGAGCCCGACAGCAGCATCCGCCGCCTGGTCGACGAGGCCTTCGCGCGCACTGGGCGTATGGTCACGCCGGCGCAGGAGGCGGTGCACACCGGCACGCTGGTGGGTATGGCGCGCGCCGGGCTGGGCATCGCGCTGGTGCCCTCCACGGCGGCGGAGCTGCGCATGGCGCCGGAGCTGGCGGCGCGGCCGCTGGGGCCGCCCGGCATCCGGCGCATGGTGGGGCTGGTGCGGCGCAGCGGGCGCTCCCTGCCGCCGGCGGCCGAGG
>NZ_JCACVY010000154.1:0-10802 GCF_058833935.1 Roseomonas sp. TS2
CGCCGGCTTCGTGGAAAGTTCGGGGGCCGCGGCGCGCCGGCCCCCGCTTCCATCAGGCCGGGGCGGCGATGCCGAGCGAGGCGGCGGTCTGCAGCAGGCCGGTCCAGGTGTCGGGCTGCAGCGGCACGCCGCGGGCCAGGCGCTCGGCGCGGGTGCGGGCCTCCGGCTCGCCGGGCAGCAGCACGGGCTGGCCGGGCTTCGCCGGGCGGCTCGAGGCCACCCACTCCACATAGGCCTGGCCCATCTCCTGGAAGGCCGCCTCGGTGCCGAAATGCGCCGGCGAGAGGTAGATGGAGAGCATGCCGTTGGTGATGCGCCCGCGCCCCTCCACCGGGCCGGAGGTGCCGCCGGCGGTGAAGGCGCCGGCCAGCAGCTCGCACATCAGCGCGAGGCCCGAGCCCTTGTGCTCGCCGAAGGCGCGGATGGCGCCGGCGCCGCCCGCCGGGTTGCGCGGGCCGATCGGCGGATAGTCGCCATACAGGGTGTGCGGGTCGCCCGAGAGGGTGCCGTCCGGCTCGATCAGCGCGTCCTTCGGCAGCGCCTTGCCGCCATTGGAGGCGACCAGCACCTTGCCCTCGGCCACATGCGAGGTGGCGAAGTCCAGCACCACCGGGCGGCCCTGCAACGGCGCGCCGATGGCGATGGGGGCGGTGGAGAAGCGCCGCTCGACGCCGCCGAAGGGCGCCACCAGCACGGAGCCCGCCACGTTGACGAGGTGGATGGAGATGAGCCCCTCCGCCAGCGCCATCTCGGCATAGTGGCCGATGCGGCCGACATGCCCGGCGTTGCGCAGCGCGATGACGGCGGCGCCGTGCTGCCTGGCGCGGGCGATGCCCATCTCGGCCGCCTGCCGCGCCACGGTCTGGCCAAAGCCGAAATCGGCGTCGAGCAGGGCGAAGGCGCCGCCATCGGTCACGATTCGCGGGGTGCGGCCGAAATGCACATGCCCCGCCTGGTGCCACTCGATGTAGCGCGGCACCCGCACCACGCCGTGGCTATCATGCCCGGCGAGGTTGGCGCCGAGCAGGTGGTGGGCGATGCCCGCCGCCTCCTCCGCCCCGCTGCCGGCGGCGACGAAGATGTCGCGCACCAGGGTCTCCAGGGTTTTGGCATCGATCAGCACGGGGGGATGGGCGTCCATGGGGCGTTCCTGCACGTTTCTTGGTGCGTGCAGCATGGCGCACGGGGCGCGCTTGGCAAGCCATGCCGCGCGCGCCCCGCCTCCGCCGTCACGGCATCGCCGCCACCTTCTGCGCCTGCGCCGCCTGGAAGCGGTTCCAGGTGGGGGTCACCAGCATCTCGTTGATGCAGACCCGCTCCGGCATGGTGGCGACGAACAGCACGGCCTGCGCGATGTCCTCCGGCTGCAGCATCCGCGCCCGCTCCTCGGCCGGCACCGGCTCGGGGCGGAAGTCGAGGATGGGGGTCACCACCTCGCCCGGGCAGATGCAGGTGGAGCGGATGTTGTGGATGCCGTTCTCGGCGTTCAGCGAGGCGGAGAGAGCGACGAAGCCGCTCTTGGCCGCGATGTAGCCGGGGCCGGAGACGGCGGAGACGCCCTTGCCGGCCATCGAGGCGATCTGCACGATCAGCCCGCCGCCCTGCGCCTTCATCCCCGGCAGCACCGCCAGGCTGGTGAGGAAGGGCGCGCGCAGGTTGCCATCGACCAGCGTGCCGACATCGCCGGCCGAGAGCTGGTGCCAGTGGCGGCGCGGCACGTTGACGCCGGCATTGTTCACCAGCAGGCCGATGCCGCCCAGCGCCCCGGCCACCGCGGCGGTGGCCTTCTCCACGGCGGCGGCGTCGGTGAGGTCGGCGGTGACGATGTGCGACTCGGTGCCCGCCGGCAGCAGCGCCGCCGTCTCCTCCAGCGGCGCGCGGCGCCGCCCGGTGAGCGCCAGCCGCCAGCCGGCCCCCGCCAGCGCCACCGCGACGGCGCGCCCGATGCCGGTGCCAGCCCCTGTCACCCAGGCGGTCTTGTTCATGCCTCGCTCCCTGACGTCAGAGGACCCGTCCCGATTGCGGGTCCAGGATGTGCATGTTGCTCATGTCCACGGCCATCGGCAAAGGCTGGCCGGGCGCGGCGGGGGCCAGGGGGTCGACGCGGCCGCAGATCTCGGCGCCCGCCATCTTGAAGTGCACCAGGGTCTCCATGCCCATCGGCTCGGTCACCTCGGGCGTCGCGGTCATCGGCGCGAAATGCGGGCGGTCGAGGTTCTTGGCCTCGGTCAGGTGCTCGGGGCGGATGCCGAACAGGATCTCCCGGCCGGCGAGGTTCTGGTAGCGCGCGGTGCGCTCGGCCGGCACGGGCAGCACGATGTCGTTCGGCAGGTGGACGCGCAGCGCGCCGGCGCCGTTCTCCAGCCGGCCGGGGATGAAGTTCATCGCCGGGCTGCCGATGAAGCCGGCGACGAAGCGCGTCTTGGGGTCGTGGTACAGCTCCTGCGGCGAGCCGACCTGCTCGATGATGCCGCCATTCATCACCACCACGCGGTCGGCCAGCGTCATCGCCTCCACCTGGTCGTGGGTGACGTAGACGGTGGTGGTGCGCACCGTCTGGTGCACCTTCTTGATCTCGGTGCGCATCTGCACGCGCAGCTTGGCGTCGAGGTTGGAAAGTGGTTCGTCGAACAGGAACACCTTCGGGTCGCGCACGATGGCGCGGCCCATGGCGACGCGCTGCCGCTGGCCGCCCGAGAGCGCCTTCGGCTTGCGCTCCAGCAGCGGCGTGATGTCGAGGATGCGGGCCGCGTTGTCGACGCGCCGCTTGATCTCCTCCTTCGGGAACTTCCGCAGCATCAGCCCGAAGGCCATGTTGTCGAACACCGTCATGTGCGGGTAGAGCGCGTAGTTCTGGAACACCATGGCGATGTCGCGGTCGCGCGGCGGCACGTCGTTGATGACCTTGCCGCCGATGGCGATCTCGCCATCCGAGATCTCCTCGAGCCCCGCGATCATCCGCAGCGTGGTGGACTTGCCGCAGCCGGAGGGGCCGACCAGCACCACGAACTCGTGGTCCGCGATGTCGAGGTCGATGCCCTTCACGGCCTGCACGCCACCCTCATAGGCCTTCACCACCTTGCGGAGCGATACCTGCGCCATTCTTCGTTCTCCTCCCTCAGCCCTTGGTGGCGCCGGCCGTCAGGCCCGCGATGTAGTAGTCCATCAGGAATGCGTAGACGAGCAGCGGCGGCAGCGCGGCCATCAGCGCGCCGGCCATGATCTTGCCCCACTGGAAGGTGTCCGCCCGGATCAGGTCGGAGACGATGCCGACCGTCAGCACCATCTGGTCCGAGGAGACCAGGAAGGCGATCGGGTAGATGAAGGCCGCCCAGCTCACCGTGAAGGCGAAGATCATCGCCGCCAGGATGCCCGGCAGCGCCACGGGGATGAAGATCTTCCACAGCATCTGCAAATGCCCGGCGCCGTCGATCAGCGCCGCCTCGTCCAGCTCCTTCGGGATGGAGGCGAAGTAGCCGATCATGATCCAGGTGCAGAAGGGCACCGTCAGCGTCGGGAAGATCAGCACCATGGCCCACATGTTGTTGTACAGGCCAAGGCTACCGATGATCTGGAACATCGGGATGAAGAGCAGCGTCTCCGGCACCAGGTAGGTGAGGAAGACACCGGTGGCGAGGGTGGCGCTGCCCCAGAACTTCATCCGCGCCAGGGCGAAGGCCGCCATCACCGAGATGATCATGCTGATGACGACAGTGCAGGTGGTGACGATGACCGAGTTGCGGAAATGGATCAGGTAGTTCCCCTCGGTCAGCAGCTCCCAGTAGTTCTGCAGCGTCGGCGCCGAGACGATCCAGGGGTTGCCCGAGAGGTCGGCGATCTCGGCCGAGCTCTTCAGGCTGGTCATCAGCATGTGGAAGGGCGGGATCATGAAGAACAGCACGAAGACGGCCAGCGCGATGTAGGCGCCGATCAGCGCCCAGCGCCGTTCCCGCTTCAGGCTGCCATGCTTGATCTCGGCGGGGACGAAGGGTGTCGCGGTGGTGCTGCTCATCTCACGCCATCTCCTTCGAGCGCTTGTTGACGCCGCGCAGCGTGAAGATCGCGAAGACCGCCAGCAGCGGGAACATGAACAGGCTCACCGAGGCGCCGAGCGGGATGTCGCCCGACTGGATGCCGACCTGGAAGGCGTAGGTGGCGAAGACATGCGTGGTGTCCTGCGGCCCGCCATTGGTCAGGATGCGGACGATGTCGAAATTGGCGAAGGTGACGATCAGGCTGAACAGCACGGTGATCGAGATGATGTTGCGCATCATCGGGAAGGTCACGTAGCGCAGCTTCTGCCAGCCGCTCGCGCCGTCGATCGCCGCCGCCTCGTAGAGCTGGTCGGGCACCGACTTCAGCGCCGCGAGGTACATGATCATGAAGAAGGGCGAGCCGTACCAGACATTGACCAGGATCACCGAGAAGCGTGCCCAGCCGGCCTGGCCGAGCCACGGCACCGGGTCCACGCCGATGCCCATCAGCGCCCAGTTGAAGGCGGAGTAGGACGGGTCGAACAGCCACCACCAGGCCAGCGTCGAGATGGCGGGCGGGATCACCCAGGGCACCAGCAGCATGCCGCGCCATTTCCGCTGCCCCTTGGAGGGGAGGGCGTGCAGCACATGCGCCAGGACAAAGCCGATCAGCGCCTTCAGCAGCACCGCCGAGACGGCGAACAGCACCGACTGGAACACCACGTTCCAGAAGGTCTCGCGCCCCAGCAGGAAGGTGAAGTTCTCCCAGCCGATGAAGCGCGTCATGCGCTTGTTCAGCATGGAGAGGTAGAGCGCGTAGAGGAACGGATAGACCACCAGCCCGAGGATCAGCAGGATCAGCGGCAGCGTCAGCAGGAAGGCGACGGTGGAATTCCGGCGCGACAGGCGCTTCAACGCGCCGCCGCGCGGTGGCGCGGCGGCCGGAGCGGCCGGTACGGAGAGCGTGCCTTGGGACATCCCAGACTCCCTCGCGGTTGCGGGAGATGATGCGGGGCGCGCGGGCCGCTGCCGGCCCACGCGCCCCCTTCAGCCTATGGCCGGCGCGGCCATCAGCCGCGCTTGAAGCCTTCGATCTCGCGTTCCGCCCAGGCGATGGCGCGGTCCGGCGTCTCGTTGTTCTGCACCACGCGGGCGATCATCTTCGCCTGGATGCCCTGGTTGTACATCTGCACCGCGATCTCCGGCGGCGCCGGGTAGCAGGCGATGAACTGCTGCGAGTTGTGGTGCGGCTTGACCGGGTAGTTGTAGACCACGCCCGGCGGCGGGCCCTCCGTCTCCCAGGTCTTGAAGTCGGTCATGCTGGTGAAGGGCGGGATGTCGTAGCCGTTGCTGGCCTTGACCATCAGCTCCGCCTGCTCGCGCTGGCTGAGGTATTCCACCAGCGCCTTCGCCGCGCCCTTGTTGCGGCTGAAGCTCCAGACGCCCCAGAAATACGGCAGGTAGGGGGTGAAGCGCCCCTGCGCGCCCGCCGGGGCGGGGAAGCTCCAGCACTGCTCGGCCACCTGCGGCGCGTCGCGCTTGGCCACCGCCCAGGCGGAGGGCGGGTTGAAGATCAGCGCCGACTTGCCGGAGATCAGCGCCCGGTTGTTCGAGGCGTCGTCCCAGGAGAACACGTCGCCCGGCAGGAAGGTGCAGAGCTGCTTGGCGTATTCCAGCACCTTCCGCACATTGTCGGACTTGGCGGTGATGTCACCCTTGCTGTTCACCAGCTCGGCGCCGAAGGAGCGGAACAGGCTGCCGATCCAGTCCGTCGCGTCGGTGAACTGGCCGATCGGCAGGCCGAAGGAGAAGCCCGCCTTGTGGCTGGCTTCCGCCGCCTTCAGGAAGGTGTCCCAGTTCCAGTTGCCGGCGGTGCTGCCGGGGTTGGCGTTGGCCGGGAACATCGCCTGGATGTCGATGCCCGCATGCTGCTTCAGCAGGTCCATGCGGCCGAGCGCCGGCTTGTTCTGGCTGCCGGAGATGGCCGGCACGGCGCGCCACTTGCCCTCCACCTTCGCCAGGTATTCGACGATCGGGTTCAGCGCGCCGTATTTCCCGCTGAGCCGGCCCATGATGTCGTCCATGGGTTCCAGCAGCTCGGACTTGGCATGCACCTCCCAGGTGGGGAAGGAGAGCATGTCATGGCCCTGCTTCGCCTGGCTCTCGGCGGCGATGGTCAGCAGGTTCTTGTTGCCGACCGAGGTGATGAAGTCGAGCTGGATCTCGACCTTGTTCTTCTGCCCCCAGTCCATGACGATGCGGCGCATCTCGTCATTGCCGGCGGGAACCCAGTGGTCCCACAGGCCGAGGGCCAGCCGTCCGCCGGACGTCTGGCCATGCACATTCACCAGGGGGAGAGCGCTGGCCGCGGCGCCCAGCGCGCCCGCGCGCAGCACACCGCGACGGGTAAACCCGTTGCCTTCCATTCGGTAACCTCCTTGCAAGGACGGCTTCCGCCGCCACGGGCCTTATGGCCACTCGTTGCGGGAGGGAGGTTAGGCGGTGGTGGCGCGTCCTTGCAACGTTTCCTGCATCGCCGCGCGCCGCCTTGCCGGCATTTCATCGCGCAACCAGGATGCGCGCCATGCAGACCGAACGCTTCGAGGCCATCGTCATCGGCGCCGGCATGGCGGGCGCCACCGCCGCGGCGCATCTCTCCGCCACCCGCCGCGTGGCGCTGCTGGAGGCGGAGGAGAGCGCCGGCTACCACACCACCGGCCGCTCCGCCGCGCTGTGGGAGCCGAACTGGGGCAACCCGGATGTGCGCGCGCTGACCCGCGCCTCCCGCGCCTTCCTCGAGTCACCGCCGCCCGGCTTCGGCGCGCCGCTGGTGCGGCCGCGCGGGGCGCTGCACCTAGCGCCGGCGGAGCAGGTGCCGGCGCTGGAGCGGGCGCTGGCCGAATGCCCGGATTTCCGCCCCCTCACGCCGGAGGCGGCGCGCGCCCTGGTTCCCGCCCTGCGCCCCGGCTACGCCGCCGCCGCGGCGCTGGAGCCGGATGTGCTGGATATCGACGTGGCGGCGCTGCACCAGGGCTTCCTCGGCCAGCTCCGGCGTGCCGGGGGCGTGCTGGCGCTGCGCCGCCGCGCCGGCCGCGTCTGGAGGGAGGCCGGGCTGTGGCGGGCCGAGACCGCCACGGGCGAGATCTTCGCCGCGCCCGTGCTGGTCAACGCCGCCGGCGCCTGGGGCGACGCGGTGGCGCGCGCCGCCGGGCTGCGCCCGCTCGGCCTGCGGCCCCTGCGCCGCACCGCGCTGATCGTCGACCCCGCGCCCTGGGCGGTGGCGGAGTGGCCGCTGCTCGGCGATGTCGGCGCCAGCTGGTACGCCCGCGCCGAGGCGCGCGGCCGGCTGATGCTCTCCCCCGCCGACGAGACCGCCTGCGACCCCTGCGACGCGGCGCCGGAGGAGATGGACATCGCCATCGCCGTGGACCGGGCGGCGCAGGCGCTCGACATCGCGGTGCGCCGGGTGGAGCATGCCTGGGCCGGGCTGCGCAGCTTCCTGCCGGACCGCTCCCTGGCGATCGGCCCGGCCGAGGAGGCGGGCTTCTTCCACATGGTCGGGCAGGGGGGCTATGGCATCCAGACGGCGCCGGCCCAGGGCGCGCTGCTGGCCGCCCTGGTCAACGGCACCGACCCCGGGCCACTCTCCGCCATCCTGCCGCTGGTCGATCCGCGCCGCTGCCACGAGGTGACTGCATGAACGCCATCCTTCCGCCGCTTCCCACCCATGCCGACGTGCTGGCCGCCGCCGCGCGGCTGCGCGGCCGCGTGGTGCGCACGCCGATGCTGCGCCACCCGCTGCTGGACGAGATCGCCGGCGGCACGGTGCTGGTGAAGCCCGAGCCCTTGCAGCGCACCGGCAGCTTCAAGTTCCGCGGCGCCACCAACGCCGTGCTGAAGCTGACGCCGGAGCAGCGCGCGGCGGGGGTGGTGACGCATTCCTCCGGCAACCATGGCCAGGCCGTGGCCTGCGCCGCCGCCGCCGAGGGCGTGCGCGCGCTGATCGCGATGCCGCAGGACGCGCCTGCCATCAAGGTGGAGAGCACCCGCCGCTGGGGCCCCGAGATCACCTTCTTCGACCGCGCCACGACGGACCGCGAGGTGCTGGCGGCGCGGCTGGCCGGGGAGCGCGGCGCCACCGTTCTGCCGCCCTTCGACCACCCGGACGTCATCGCCGGCCAGGGCACGCTGGCGCTGGAGCTGGTGGAGGATGCGCGCGCCGCCGGGCACGAGCTGGAGGCGCTGGCGGTGTGCACCGGTGGCGGCGGCCTCATCGCCGGCTGCGCGCTGGCCATCGAGGGCGCCTCGCCCGGCACCGAGGTCTGGGCGGTGGAGCCGGAGGGGTGGGACGACACCGCCCGCTCGCTGGCCGCCGGCGAGCGGCTGGCCAATGACGGCCACGGCGCGCTGCTGTGCGACGCGCTGCTCTCCATGCGCCCCGGCGCGCTGACCTTCGCGGTGAACCAGGCACGGCTGAAGGCGGGCGTGGCGGTGAGCGAGGCGGAGGTGTTCCGCGCCATGCGCCTGGCCTTCGAGGCGCTGAAGATCGTGGTGGAGCCGGGCGGCGCGGTGGCGCTGGCGGCGGTGCTGGCGGGCAAGGTGCCGGCGCGCGGCCGCACGGTGGGGCTGGTGCTCTCCGGCGGCAATGTGGACCCGGCGGTGTTCGCGCGCGCCCTGTCAGCGAGCCCCATGGCGGCATGACGGGGCCGCTGCGCCGGCTGCGCATCAGCACCCTGTCGCTGCTGGCGGGGCTGGCGGGGGGCGGCGCGGCCTTCGGCTTCGGGCTGCACTGGCTGCACGCCGCCCTGGCCGGCTGGTGCGCGCTGGTGCTGGCGCATCTGGCGCTGCTGCTGCGCCGCCTCTGGTCCGCCGGGCCGGAGGCGATGCGCCGCCACGCCGAGATCACCGACGAGCGCCGCACCATGGTGCTGACGCTCTCGCTGCTCGCCGCCGCCACCTCGGTGGCGGGGGTGGGGCTCGACGTGGCGATGCGCCCGGGCGGCATCCCCGCCTTCGGCGTGGTGACGGTGGCGCTCTCCTGGCTCTACATCCACACGCTGTTCGCGCAGGACTATGCGCGGGAGTTCTACCTCACCGGCGGCGGCATCCGCTTCCATGGCGGCGCCGAGAATCCGGCCTTCTCCGAGTTCCTCTATCTCTCCATCGGCGTCGGCACGACCAATGGCGTGACGGATGTGGACACGCATTCGGCGCCGATCCGCCACATCGCCACGCTGCACAGCATCATCGCGTTCTTCTTCAACACGGTGATCATCGCCGGCACGGTCGGTATCGTCGGCGGCCTGCTCGGCGGATAGCGGCGGGCCGGGGGCGCTTCCTCCCCCGGCCCGGCCTCTCAGTGGCCCATCGTGTCGTCGCGGAAGGCCGTGCTCGGCGTCGGGATGGAGGCCGCCTCCGGTGGCCCCTTCAGCCCGTGCAGGGCGGGCGGGATGGCCGGCTCGGTCGCCCAGTTGTGGCTGTGCACCAGGCCGTCGTCGAAATCGTCGTCATGCGTCATGGTCGTGTTTCCCTGTGTCCTGCGTTGCTTACTTGGCCATTGCCGGCGCGTGCGCGGCGTCGTGACTATCGTCGTGGAACTGGGCCGTCTCGGTGCTGTGCGCCATGGCGGTGGTGCTGGCGGTGCCGCCCGAGGCGGCGGTGGCCACCGCGTCGAAATAGCTGACGCCCACCTCGCGCTGGTGGCGCGTGGCGGTGTAGCCCTCCGCCTCGGCGGCGAACTCGGCCTGCTGCAGCTCGGAATAGGCCGCCATGCCGCGCTCCTTGTAGCCGCGGGCGAGCCGGAACATGCCGTAGTTCAGCGAGTGGAAGCCGGCCAGCGTGATGAACTGGAACTTGTAGCCCATCTCCCCCAGCTCGCGCTGGAAGCGGGCCGCCGCCGCCTCGCCCATCTTGCGCTTCCAGTTGAAGCTGGGCGAGCAGTTGTAGGCCAGCAGCTTGCCGGGGAACTCGCGGTGGATGGCCTCGGCGAAGGCGCGGGCGTCGTCGAGGTCGGGGTCGGAGGTCTCCCACCACAGCAGGTCGGCATAGGGCGCGTAGGCCAGGCCGCGGGCGATGGCGTACTGCTTGCCCACGCCTGGCTTGATGCGGTGGAAGCCCTCGGCCGTGCGCTCGCCGCTGATGAAGGGGCGGTCCCGCTCATCGACATCGGCGGTGAGGAGCTGCGCGCTCTCGGCATCGGTGCGGCAGAGCAGCACGGTGGGCACGCCCTCCACATCGGCGGCGAGGCGCGCCGCGTTCAGCGTGCGGATGTGCTGGCTGATCGGCACCAGCACCTTGCCGCCGAGATGGCCGCACTTCTTCTCGCTGGCCAGCTGGTCCTCGAAATGCACGCCGGCGGCGCCGGCCTCGATCATGGCGCGGGTCAGCTCATAGGCGTTCAGCGCGCCGCCGAAGCCGGCCTCGGCATCGGCGATGATCGGCGCCATCCACGGGGTGTCGTCCTGCGCCTTGCCCTGCGCCGCCTCCATATGGGCGATCTGGTCGGCGCGGCGCAGCGCGGCGTTGATGCGCTTGATCACCTTCGGCACCGAATCCACCGGGTAGAGGGACTGGTCCGGGTACATCTCGCCGGCCGAATTGGCGTCCGCCGCCACCTGCCAGCCGGAGAGGTAGATGGCCTTCAGCCCCGCCTTCACCTGTTGCAGCGCCTGGTTGCCGGTGAGCGCGCCCAGCGTGTTCACATAGGGCTCGCTGTGCAGCAGCTGCCACAGGCGGCGGGCGCCCATCTCGGCCAGGGTGTGCTTCACCCGGAAGGAGCCGGCCAGCGCCTCGACCTCGGCCGGCGTGTAGTCGCGGCGGATGCCGGCG